>JAENXH010000020.1 GCA_016649585.1 Methanosarcinales archaeon | reverse complement strand
ATAAAAAGTTGGCCAAGTATTATACCTAAGAATTAAATTGTGGAGACACTAGGCTTATCTTGACCTCAGTACAAAAGTTAAGGACTGGAACGAGGCGCGAGAGTATGCGCAAATGATAAAAAGGGAGATTCTGGAAAAGGAAGGATTAACGTGTTCTATTGGCATCGCGCCGAACAAAACAATCGCAAAGATCGCATCTGATTTCGTAAAGCCCGATGGTCTGACCGTTGTAGAACAAGAGCACGTACGAGAATTCTTAGCGCCCTTACAGGTGAAAAAGATCCCGGGTGTGGGCCCAAAAACCGAAGGGATGTTAAAACAGATGGGCATCGAGACGATAAAACAACTTGCAAGCTGTGACGTGCAAAAACTCGTCGCTCAGTTTGGCAAATATGGCTGGCGATTACATCAGGCTGCAAATGGGATAGATGAAAACGAAGTGGAGGAGAAGTGGGAGCGGAAATCTTTAAGCCGAGAGACAACACTGGATGAGCACACCAGAGACCGGGAACTAATATACTGCTGTATTGACGAGTTAGCCGAAAAAGTTCATAAAAATCTACTGGCGGAAGGTTTTGTCTTCAAAACGGTCGCGATAAAAGTCAAATTTGACGACTTCACCGTACATACACGGGCTAAGACGTTCAAATCCTTTCATTCTGATCTGAACACGCTCAGGAAAACGGCGAAGGATTTGGTGGGCGTATTCATTGGCGAAAAGGGAAAGGAGAAAGGAAAGAAAATAAGGTTGGTGGGCGTTCGTGTGTCGCATTTGAGTGTGGTTGACGAGAGGCAAAGACGGATAGAATAGCTTTAATTGATTGGCTGCCAGGTTTCAAGATGCAGGATGCAAGATAGATACAGGACTATGATCTATGACCTGATTCTACAGCTTTAATGAAATTGTGGATTTTCCGTCCTAATTCTTCATACCTCCAGATAAAGCTATTAAAGATATCATTACCATTGAGTGCTCCTGTCTCATCCAAAATTTTAAGATGCTCCTTCGTTTCATCGCAGGATGCCAGAGCAAATGTAAGAAATCGGATAAATTATTTTTGTATCGGCGGCGACCAAATCCCTCAACGATATTCACAGGAATGGACTTAGCAGATCTCCTCAGTTGGCTCCCTTCTTCATATAACTCGAATTTCGGCAAGCTAAGGCTTACCTTATGAATTTCAATTGCCAGATCATGACTTAACTGATATATTTCCAAATCCTTATACGTCTGAAATGTCATCAGCCTCATCCTGTATCCTGCATCCGCTTTAGAGTGCGAAATATTCGGTTACCGCTACCCGTTCCCCTTCCGCTACTCCTTCCTTATTCTCCGCTATCACGACAAATCCGTCCGACTTGGTCATGCTGGATAAGATACCGGAGCCGCTTACTCTTAAAGGCTCTACATAATGCCCCTCTCCAGTGCGAATCACCTTTACACGTACAAAATCAGTTCTTCCAACCGCCGAAGATATTTTTTTACTTGCTACCGCAAAAATCTTACTGCGTTCCTCCGTTACGCCATGCATCGCATACAAAAAGGGGCGAACGAGCAATTCAAACGCTGATATTGTTGCTACCGGATAACCTGGAAGAACAAACACCGGCTTGTTATTGACGATCCCGAAACCGGTTGGTTCGCCTGGTCGAATCGCCACACCATGAAATACAATCTCCCCTAATTCTTCGACTGCATCAGCCAGGAAATCTCTCTTACCTACAGAACTCCCACCACTCACTAATAGCCCCTCGCAGTCTCCTTCTAACGCCGACCGTAGTGCGTTCTTTATCCCATCGTAATTGTCGCGTACTATGCCCATTCTATACGGGACGGCAACTTTCTGGGTTAACGCTGCAAGCACATAGCTATTCGCATCCGCTATCTTTTGATGCCTTTGCTCTTGCTCAGGCTGCTGCAATGTTGGATCTATCAGCTCGTCACCCGTGGAAATTATGCCTATCTTTGCTCTCTTATACACCTTCACCGTTATTTTAAAAAGCGATGCGAGCATGCCTATATCATGAGCTTGTAGCAGCTTCCCTGCTTTCAGCACTGCTTCGCCCTTCTTCACATCCTCGCCTTTAAAAGAGACGTTTTTTCCCGGCGTAACCGGTTTGAAAATTTCCAGCGTATCGCCCAGTTCCTTCGTGTATTCAAGCATAACCACTGCGTTGCTGCCTTTTGGCACGGGCATCCCTGTTGCTATGGGGACGCATTCACCCGCTCCTATTTCTTCTTCTACTCTACGATTTATCTTCAGAAACACTGGATTACGTGGCGCGGCACCAAAAGAGTCCTCACCTCGAATCGCATAGCCGTCCATCGCAGCTCTATCAAAAGGCGGGCTATCTATAAGCGAAACAACGTCTTCTGCTAAAACGCGGTTCAAAGCAGCCTCAAATCTAATCTCCTCGATTTCAGTCCCCTTTGCATACGATGACAGCGTTCTTAATGCCTCTTCTAATGATATAAGCGTACGAAAAAGTTTCATTGTTTGTTTACATAATCCTTATAGAAGAAGATAAATAAAAATATTATCCCTCTAACGCATCCATTATTTGATCTAAAACTGATTTTAAGTCAGCAGGTTCTGAGGAGTAAACACCATTTTTGTCGTGTTTGTGTTTATTTCATATATTGACTCCAGCCAGTATCCGAAGTCTCCTATCCCAGACGTCCAAACCCTTCTTTGCCGCAAACCAATCAAAGTAGTCATCCCTGTCATCTAACTCACAGGATTCCCGCTTATCCACGAACTCATCAGAACGCAGCCCATATTCTTTTTCAAATCGCTCGCATGCACTCATATACTTTTTTTTCTTATATGAGGCTAAATGAGCATCCCTTATCAGTGCTGACTTTATGATGCTACTTACTTACCCCCTGCACCGGATACTCCTTCTTAATATCAATTTTCATTGCCATTTTGGTTGACATCTCTATTAGAGTTGTTGCGATATAAAATCATATAAATTGCGGCTTTCTAAAGCGTACATTCATCCTCGCATATTGCTCCTTTTTACGGATCTCCGTTCTTAAGGCTTTGCAAAATTATTCCGCAACAAGTCTATTGTTCTATAATTTGTGTGTTCTTCCGCGTGGTGGTCATATCGACATAAACAGCACCGCGATTTTTGAGTTTAAAAACGTTGATAAACCCGTCAGGAATCAGCGTATATTCCCAATGCGGGGTTCTATTTATAAACACTATGTCGCCAGTGCCAAGTTGATACCGGGGATACTGTAATGAATCACGTGCATACCGTTCTGATACTGCGAGTGGCATGATTCTGATTGTATCAAGCTCTGAATTTGGTAGTTCAGAAATTTCGCTGACTGCTAAGTGGTCTGACAAATATGTTTGTGAAAATATGCCTGCAAAAGCACCGCCAGCGATAATCCCGATAGCTACTATTACTATAAATATTGT
The DNA here is from genome assembly GCA_016649585.1 of Methanosarcinales archaeon. Classification (GTDB taxonomy): domain Archaea; phylum Halobacteriota; class Syntropharchaeia; order Alkanophagales; family Methanospirareceae; genus JACGMN01. The sequence goes on along the minus strand of JAENXH010000020.1, from coordinate 10,522 downwards.
ACCTACCCAATCTGCGTCTTTTTCGCTAAAAACCCAGTAAAGCCCTGATATAATAGCTGCGATGACTAATACTTCGATAATCACCGGATACACGTAGAACATCATGAATAACCCGTGCCATAGCGGTCTCGTTAGCCAGAATCCAACAATTTAAAAAAACGTTCCTGTTAGTGCATAGAGAAATAGTTTTCTCTTTTGTGGCAATTCTCTTCTATCTCTATTTTCGCTATCTCGTGTACGTACCATTATTACCTTCCTTATTTTTACCTTTCCCACCCTTTTCATCCTTCTTTCCAGATGAGGAATAGGGTATCGGCTTGCTAAAAGGTAAATTATCTTTCACGCTTAAAATCTTCGTAACAACCTCCCCCGTAGCTTCTTCACGTCCACAGGTTATAAATGAGAAAAAACGGTAAATCGTAAAGTATGGAAAGAATAGGGAAGACCGTGATTATTTTCTCTTTGCTTGGCGTTTGCATCTTATACGTCATCTCCTTATTTATAACTCCACCGTTCGTGCCTCTGGATGATATCTCGCTTCATGAAGGTACGGTCATACGCACAAGCGGTGTTATTACTGAGTTCAGCGTTACAGAATACGGCGATGTGCTCATGAAAATCGAAGGAAACAAAACAGAGCTCCCAATATTTGTCGAATCCGCGAATGATAGGACGGAACTATTAAATCTGAGCTACGGCGATGAAATAGAAGTCGAAGGTAGAGTGCAGGTATACCGGGGCGATTACGAACTCATAGTCTCTGGAAATGCGATAAAAGAAGTGACGCCGCAGAAAAGTAATATATCTTTTGTAGCCCAGATAGCAGCGCAGCCAGAGGAGTACCGAGGAAAAAAGATACGTGTTGCAGGTTACGTCGAGGACGTTTACACGCGCGTTTTTTATCTCCGTGATGAACCCGGCAATCATCGAATGCGAGTAAAGCTCAGGACTATTAACACTAACTCGATCTCAGAGTTGCACGAAGGAGATAAGATAATTGCAGAGGGCATGCTTTCTTATAATGCCGGGGACATGCGGTACGAGTTGAATCTGATCGGTTTTGAGGTACTGTGAGTAAGTAGTGTGGGCAGAAAACTAATCCCTCCCCACCATCACCCACTTGTCTTTACCTTCCCATAATCTTATCGAATGCAATGTCACACCCAAATCCGAGCCGTTCAACCGCTTCTCCAACTCAACCTTAAGAAACAGCGCTATGTTCTCGCTTGTGGGATATGAAATCACCTCGTTCAGGTGCTTATGATCCACAAGCTCAACCACGTCTTCTATCACTGCTTTCACTTCCGCGAAATCGGCGACGCACTCAGTATCTTCCTTCTTTGCGCCGTCCACCACTACATCTACTCTATACGTATGCCCATGTAGATCCTTACATTTTCCGGGATGTCTTGGCAGCGAATGCGCAGCACTAAAATCGGTTGAAACGCCTAATTTCATCTTCTCTTCAATCCCTCACATTCAACACGACAATCCTGTGTACTTCTAACGTAGAATCAGGGATATTTAAATAAAAGAGAATGCTTTTAGATATTAGATCTACAATGGCAAGAGGGAAGAACACGATAGGCAGGAAGATCCGGCTTATTAAAGCGAATAAACAAAACAGAAGGATTCCTGCATGGATAATGGTAAAAACGAACCGCCACGTGACAACGCATCCAAAGCGGAGGCACTGGCGGAGGACAAAGCTAAAAGCGTAAGTAAGTAGGTAAGTGAGTGAGTGTCTAAAATGGTAGAAGAAAAAGGCGAAGTAAAGGGTGAACGCATTTATACGATACCACTGAGAGCGGTGAAAAAAGCACCGCGGTGGAAGCGGAGCAACCGCGCAATAACGTTGATAAGGGAGTATCTGATGCAGCATACAAAATCGGAGTATATTGTATTAGATAGCAAAATAAATGAGAAGGTATGGGCGCGAGGCTCGCAGAAGCCACCTTCTAAGATACGTGTAAAGGTGACAGAAGAAGAGGACGTAATCAAGGCTGAGCTTGTGGAATAAGGTATGTAAGGTACTCATCGTGATGAAAAGGCGAGGAGATAAAGAGTCAAAAAGGTTATTTGGCGTTGACGGCAGCTCGTATATAGGTGTTTTTGCAACCTGCACTGAATCTCTGGTTCTTTTGCCTCCGCAGGCATCTAATAGGTTAGCAGTGGAAATGGAGAGTGCTTTGGAGGTAAAAGCACTAAGAACTTCGATAGATGAAATCTCGTTGGTTGGCTGTTTAGCCGTTGGGAACTCGAATGGCTTTATCCTTTCTCCTTATGCACTGGATAGCGAGATTCAAAGGATCGAGGATCTAATGCAGGCAGAGGGACTAAGTGTAAAACTTAGCCGACTGCCGTACAGAGACCCGATGAGCGCTGCTGGGAATATCATACTTGCAAACGATACGGTTGCCCTGGTGCATCCGGAATTATCGGAGAAGACAATCGACGTGATAAAGGAAACTCTGGGCGTTGAGGTCTATAAAGGCACAATCGGGGGCTTAAAAACCGTGGGGATGGCTGCGGTAGCGACAAACAAAGGTGTATTAGCACATAAAAACGCCACCCATGAGGAATTAGAATTTTTGGAAGATATCTTCAAGTTGCCCGTGGATATAGGCAGTGTTAATTTCGGTGTTCCGTTGATAGGTGCTGCTTTGCTCGCGAATACGAAGGGCTACGCGGCAGGATATGAGACCACGGGTGCGGAGTTAGGAAGAATCGTAGATGCATTAGGGTTTTAGTAACCACAGGATCACACAACACTTTTTCTTTTTCACAAAAAGAAAACCTGTGTTAAAAGAAAAACAGATATGTTTTTCCGAAAACGCTTTTTCTAAAAGGGTTTATGATGCGTCGACCGGGATTTGAACCCGGGCTGTAGGCTTGGAAGGCCCAAGTCATACCTCTAGACCATCGACGCTTTTTTGTGGTTATTTATTACGTAGAGCTACTTATATATTTTTTAACGTTGCTTATTTCTAACTGTATCGCTCATCCATCTCTCGCACGTTGTATATATAAGAAATGACCGAAAATCAAAGTAAACTTTATCGCGATCCAAATCTCCAAATCGTCTTTGTGGTAACGTTGATTGTCGTTATGGGCGTGTCCAGCATATCGCCAGCCTTTCCTGAGATACAAGAAGCATTCGGGATTTCAAAGCCAGCGGTTGGCCTGCTCATCGTGGTATTCACGCTTCCCGGCGTTCTCTTCACTCCAGTCTTAGGCGTACTCGCAGACCGATTCGGAAGGAAAAAAATTCTGGTGCCGTCACTGCTGCTCTTTGGTATCGCAGGTACTGCGTGTTTCTTCGCCCGCGATTTCAACCTCCTTCTGACACTGCGGTTCTTGCAAGGTATAGGTGCAGCCTCTTTAGGATCGCTTAATGTCACGATCATCGGCGACCTTTATTCTAAGCGGCAACTTGCCACTGCCATGGGCTACAATGCCAGCGTGCTCAATATCGCTGTCCCACTCTATCTCATCATTGGCGGCGCAATGGCATCCTTAGCATGGTACTATCCCTTTGCGCTATCCATAATTGCAGTTCCTGTTGGCATTCTCGTGTTGACTTCTCTTAAGAGCCCGGAACCAAAAAATCAACAAGATTTTAAGCAGTATCTGAGCAGTGCCTTCCAGAGCATAAAGAATAAACAGGTACTCGGGCTCTTTTCCCTTACCCTGTTCACGTTCGTTATCCTTTTCGGAACGTACCTCACGTATTTTAGCCTTTTACTGGGCGGCGAGCGATTTCATGCATCGCCTCTTCTCATCGGGGTTATTACTTCCAGCATGGGCTTGACCACTGCGGCAACCTCCTCGCAATTGGGGACGTTAACCAAACGATTCTCCGAGAAGACGCTCATAAAAGTAGCTTTTGTCATTTATGCCGTAACACTGTTCGTTATTCCGTTCGTGCACACAATCTGGTTGTTTTTAGTTCCAACGGGAATCTTCGGTATCGCTCATGGCGTGAACCTGCCGAGTATTCAAACGCTTTTAGCCAAACTTGCGCCTATTGAATATCGTGCGGCTTTTATGTCACTCAACGGGATGGTGCTGCGATTAGGACAAACGTTGGGTCCTCTTGTAATGGGTGCAATTTTCCTCGTTGGCGGATTTGAAGGCACTTTCTTTGTCAGCGCCGGCTTATCGGTTGCGATGTTTATTCTGGCATCGGTGATGTTGAAGTGAAGTAACCACTGTTTTTATAATCACAAGATTACACATAAGCCCTTTCAGGGCTTGCGGGGAGATGGGGCAGAGCCCCATAATTTTCACAAGAAACCTTTTCTTTAGAAAGAAAAGCTTTACCAAAAGGACTTATTTGTTTTTCTTTCAGTACAGGAAGTGTGTAAATGAAGAACAGATATCTAAAAGGAATAAGCGCAAATATACTTTTGTTGGGCGTTGTCAGTTTCCTGAACGATTTGAGCAGTGAAATGTTTGCTCCGATTTTACCGATGTTCATTACCTCTTTAGGCGGTGCTGGTCTGATTGTGGGGTTAATTGGTGGATTACAGGACAGTATAGCAAGTATCTTAAAGGTTCTTTCTGGCTACTGGTCTGACAGAGTAGGAAGAAGGAAGATATTTGTCTTCAGTGGCTATCTGACTTCTGCAATCTTCAAATTGCTCCTCGCTTTCTCACGGATCTGGCAGCACATATTACTATTCGTCAGTTTTGAACGCGTGGGAAAAGGCTTGAGAACCGCACCACGAGATGCGATTATCGCAGATTCCATGCCTGAAGCAAGAGGTAAAGGATTTGGAATTCACCGCGCACTTGATACGTTAGGTGCAATCTTAGGTGGCATAATGGCCCTTGTTTTATACTGGTTTCTGGAGTTCGGTTTCACGTCTATCATATTCATAGCCGCGATCATCGCTTTTATCTCGCTATCACCGCTTTATTTTGTAAAAGACGCGAAGAGAGAACCGCAGAAGATAAACTTACAGATAAGCCTGAAAAAACTGCCTAAACCACTTATGCTCTTCATTATGGTGGCTACTGTCTTTGCGTTGGCCAATTTCACCTACATGTTCTTCATCTTAAAGGCGGCGGCTGCGTTTATGCCCCTAATGCCCGTGAAGGAGTCAATTTCCCTTGCGATTTTTTTATACGTCCTCTTTAACATCTTCTACGCCCTGTTCGCCATTCCTTTTGGCACGCTCTCAGACAGAATAGGAAAGAGGCGCGTGCTTATCTCTGGCTATCTCCTCTTCTCGGTAACCTGTCTCGGATTTGCATTCTTCGATTCACTACTCGCTTTTTTGGTTTTATTCCCGCTTTATGGAGTGGTTTATGCCATGGTAGATGGAAATCAGAGGGCTTTTGTTTCCGATTTATCCACGGAAGATTTAAGAGCAACCGCTTTGGGCACGTTTCATACCATGATTGGCATAATTGCTTTACCCGCAAGTTTAATCGCGGGAGTTCTATGGACTATAACGCCCACATTAACCTTCCTCTTTGGCAGCTCAGTCAGTATCATATCAGTTATTCTATTTGTTGTTCTCAAAAATACGAAATTTTAATTGTTAGGATGCAAGATAGATATAAATAGTGGCAGGAGGTTTGTTATGGTAAAGCGAATATTGGGTGGGGGTTGAAAGGGAATGACATTAATGAAACGCGACGCTGTGGAGGTTTTGAGACAATTCGAATCCGTCAAGAGCCAGGCAAAAAAACTTCGACAATCTATAAGAGATTCGTTATCCGGTCCTGTCGAAGAGTTAAAAAGTCTTGTTGAAGCGTATAAGGATGCAAAACTACATTTCGGTGGGATAGCATCCGAGCAAAATATTAACGTATACCTCCGTGATATAGAGATAAAAGGGAGTGATTATTCTGCGGGTTATAAACAAAAAGCGCTATCGAGAGAGATTGATGTAGAATGCGATAAAGCTATTGATATTTTAGGAAACGTGGCTGCTCCCTTGTCAAAAGATGATTTAGAGCAACTTGCGGCATTCAGGGAGCAATTGGAAACGTTATCGGAAGTATTACCAGATATAAACTACGAAATAAACGTAAACGAGGCACTGAATGAATACGAACGGGGTGCTTATCTCGCATCTGCATTAATCTCCGGTCGTGTAATACTGTATGCCTTGAACCAGATTCGCGGAGAATCTGCTGAGAAAAAAGTGCGATTTTTGCGCGAGAAAGGAATTATAGAGGAAGGGGGGAAAGAAGAGGTTTACGAATCAATATTAAACGCGGATAAACGGGCAAGAGATTTATACTCTTACGATTTATCTGTATATCCCTCATCCTCGGATGCACTTTTATTGTTAGGTGATGCTATTGGAATTTTAGAAATTGTCAGCAACGTTTTGAACGCAGAGAATAAAAGTGCTGAAAAGTGAAAAAATCCGGTCTGTAACATAAATGTTACCTAACAGAACTGTTATCTAACAAAACCGTTAGCTTCGTACGAATAAAACCACGGAGTCGTGTGTTTTGACACTTTCAGTGCGTCATCTTTGTTCCAATATTTCTACATGCTTCATAGCCTTGTCCCAGTAGGACTTTGCAGCCGCTCGTATATGCGCTATCTCATCAATGCTTAATTCGCGCACCACTTTGCCCGGGCTGCCAAGTATAAGACTACCGGGCGGGAAGCTCTTACCTTCGGTGAGTAGTGTCCCGGCACCGATCAAGCAGTTTTTACCTACCGAGACGTCATTCATGATAATAGCGCCCATGCCCACCATGCAGCCGTCACCAATCGTGCAGCCGTGAACGATGGCTCCATGACCCACCACGCAGTACTCGCCTACCCGCGTAATGTGCTCGTGTTCAGCATGCACTACGCAGTTGTCCTGGATGTTCGTCCACGAGCCTATACGAATAGCAGTAGGATCGCCTCTGATAACTGCGTGCGGCCAGACACTGACATGGTCGCCCAGTTCCACATTACCGATCACCGCACTCGAAGGGTCAATATAGAGACCGGCTCGCCCACTTTAGGATAGTAGCCCTTGAAGCGTCTAACATTGTCCGTCACGTCCACATGTCACCTCAGGTTTTTAAATTAATCGTCTTTATAGAAGGAAGGCACCTATCATATTTTTACTTTTCAGTATTTGCACGTGCCCAGCCCGTGCTTTTCGAAGTAACGCTGATGGTACTCCTCCGCACGCCAGAATGTCGTTGCAGGTCTTATCTCCGTAACGATCTCCTTTTTGTATTTTCCCGATCGTTGCAGTTTCTCCTTCGATAAGCGTGCCGCCGCTTCCTGTTCCTTGTCATGGTAAAATATAACTGATCGGTACTGCGTCCCGACATCAGGACCCTGACGGTTCGGTGTCGTGGGATCGTGGATGCTCCAGAATACGCTTAGTAAATCATCGTACGAAACAACGGAGGGATCAAACACGACTTCCACGACTTCCGCATGGCCTGTCTTATCAGTGCACACGTCCTTGTACGTAGGCTTCTCTAACGTGCCGCCCATGTACCCAACGGACGTTGAGAACACTCCTTTAACACGGCGGAAGGCCGATTCAACGCCCCATAAACAGCCTGCACCGAAGGTTACTTTTTGCATATTCAGCTTCTCCAATATTTATCTCTCTAACCAGTTTCCGTTCTCGTCATAATTCAACGATCTCGGTAAGCCACATGCATTCCAAATGGAGTCGAAGCAAGGTCGTAAAACGTTTTCTGCAACAAAGTCATAACTTTCGATGATAACTTCAGGTAGTAACAAAATATCTCTATCGATTTTATGGACTTCATCACGTCCATCGCGGTTAAAACTCATGGAATATCCCTTGACTCCAATTAAAGTTAAAAAGATAAAGATTGGGGGTTCAACAATCAAATCTTGGAGAACAGAGATGTACTGCTTAAGAGATTTAATCAACTCTCTTTCGTATAAAAGACAGGGGATTGAAAAATTTCCATCTGTATCTTTGAGGATGCCTCCATTAACTGCTTCAATAATCCCATTCTTAAAAAGTTGAACATAAGAATTAGATAGCCCTTCATGATCTTTATGATACCTTAAAAACCCATCCAGGTTATATCTATCATCAGAGGAAAAACAGTCTATAGGCCACATTTTATCACGCTCTGATGCTATTCTACCTATATCATAATTTTGCGCCGGGTCAAACGCAACAAATGGTATTAGATGCAATGCTATCTTGGCAGTATCATAAAAAGGTACCGGAGTTTCATCAGCAAATATCTTCGCTATTCTATCCACACGAAAATTTCGGATCCTCTCTGTTATTGTTTCCGACAAATTAAACGCAATTCGTAATTCTCCAACATCCATTGGATATTTCCCATTGGTACTTCTCAAAAAGAATTTGCCATGACCTCTACCTCTAAGAGAAACACGGTGAGGACTTCTCCAACTTTTTGGAATACGGATTATAAGGGCCTTTTTAGAATTTGAGAGATCGATGTCTCGAACGGTTATGCCCCAGATTCTTGGTTCAATACCATCTCTTATCGAACTTTCTAACCGTAGAATCTCCTGATCGACATTTGCAATTTCTAAACCCTCCAATCTCTCAGGAATTCCTGTATCTCTATCCTCAATAATGCCGAATATTAAGTCGCCGCCACTTGCATTTGCAAAAGATGAAACATCGGCAAGAAATTCTTTTTTGTCATCATCCGAATTACCTGGTAATTCCTGTTTATACTCAATTGTTTTGCTTTCTGCAACTGAATTATTTTCTAAATCTAGCAAGTCTGCTTCAGTAATCTGATCGATGTTTCTTGCAATCATATCTATCCCTCCTTCCAGTGGACTGCGACTTCGCCTGACTCAAGTATATCCAAAAGCAATTTCATGTGATTCCCACATTAGCATTATAGTCGTAGGTAATATATAAAGTTTTTTATTTATGCGATTTAATTGTTCGAGATAAAATTGATCAAACGCCATTTTAGCGTTTTTAAAATAATCAACTGCTTTATTTCTTCTACACAGATAAAACCCGAACTTAGTTATACGCCTGAGCCTTACTAAGAACTACCGCTGTATTGAATAGACCAGAGGAGTTGTAGATCAATGTATGGAGTGTGTATCGTATGCAAAGGCTCGCGGTTGTTATGTGGAAGAAAGACCTGCCCTTTGCTCGTGGCATTGAAGCAAACGACTAAGTTTGCTGACTTTGCCAGCACAACGGAATACTTTGGTCCTTCGACATCCGTATTCGTCGGCAGAATCGGTTACCCAAATGTACGAGTCGGCCCGATGTCTGTTTTAGAAGCAAAGGACGCAGAGGTCGAACCCGGCAGATTTGAAGAGCCGAGCGAGTGGTTCGCGCAGGGTCTCGGCATGGACGAAATCGTAGAATTACGAAGTGCAACGTTACGGTCGAAACACGGCGAGCATATCAAATCGCGTTCGCACTTTGTCTCGGACATGACCGAACTCGCGCTTGCCACCAAGCCCGTAGATGTGGAACTCACGTTTAAGAATAAACCGTCATTTAACCTTTCATTTTCTGATGTCTTGCGACCAACAGGCGCCAGTGTGAACGTGGAAACAATGAAAGTTACCGAGAATCCGAAGATACCAAAGAAAGTTAATCGCATTGTCTCTGACGACATCAAGGCAGTCGAAGCCGCTCATGGGCTGTACGACCTCGGCCTGGATGTGTACAAAGTTTCTACGATCCTCTCTTCAGGTGCGTTAGGATTGCGTGAGGCTCAAAAAATGGTTCCAACGAGATGGAGCATCACGGCAACTGATGACATCATCTTCAAGAAGCTGGCTGCGCAGCTCAAAGAATATCCGACTGTTGATGCCTATTACGTCTACGAATCGTCGTATATGGATAATCTCTTCCTGATACTGCTGATGCCGTCACTATTCGAGTACGAGAACTTCGAGGTGTGGTTCCCCGGTTCTATCTGGAGCGATGCGTTGAGTCCGCGACCCGTAATCGTAGAGGAATACGAGGGGTTTAAAGGTAGAAAAAAATATGCAGCGAATGAGGGCGGCGGATATTATGCTGCGAGATTAGCAGTTGCAGAAGCGTTACACAAGATGAAAAGGCAGGCGGGTGTCGTGGTGTTTCGAGAAATATCGCCTCAGTATTCCGTTCCTCTGGGCGTCTGGGTGGTGCGAGAGACCGCACGGGATGCATTTAGAAAGCGTCCTGAGAAGTTTGACACTAAAAACGAGGCACTAAAGTACATTGATTCGAGAATGCACGCAAAAGAAGGAATGCCGTTAGGAATAAAAGATTTTGAGGCGCTGAGCAATATATTAAGACAGAAACGGCTTACGGATTTTTAACTCGTGCTTGTTTGTTGTCAGGTTAAATATAGTCGAGATCAGAATTGGAAGCTATTAAAATAGATCAAGATTTACATTCTTAACAGACATGGCGGAAGTTTACAGGCTCTCGGAACTGGACAACCCTGCGCGATTGAGGGCGCTGTTCCAGACAGTTACTGGAATAGAAAAGGGTTCGTTAGTTGCGGTAAAGCTCCACATGGGTGAACTGATAAATTATCGCTTTATTCGGCCTGCTTT
>JAENXH010000209.1 GCA_016649585.1 Methanosarcinales archaeon | reverse complement strand
ACCATCGTTTACTTTTTACTAAAATGTAAAATTGCCATATAAAGGTTCGAATACAATCGAGGCTAAAACCTACAAGTCAGGTATATCTGGGCTCAGCCATTTACTTACTCCTCTGCGTTCAGTCGGCGACTCACCACGCTTCATCGTATTCACGTATTTATTCAGCGCGGTAGCCATGTGCTTTGCCGCGATGCTGAGTAACCAGCTTTTGATGCCTCTGGTGTTCTTGTATTCTCGCATGAGTTTAGGTACGATATTTAGATCGTGATCTATGCACTCACCCATGAGCTGCCAGTGCTCAGGCGTCATCTTTGCTATGGTAAACGTCTCTTCGTTGTCTAAAATAGAGCCACGCATTGAAACGAAGTTCATCGGCACTATAAGCGACGAAGTGCCTTTCAAATCCTCTACCAGTTCTATACTTTCGATTACGTCGTCCGTAGTTTCACCCGGAAGACCGTTTATCATCGTTGCAGCGCAGAACCAGTTATTATCATCGAGAATACCTGAAGCTTGTGTGACTATCTCCCGCCACTTCTCAGGTGGCGATGGCAACGCTTTACCTCGCATGTGCTTTGCAATCAGCCTTGCGCTTCCAGTCTCTATTCCGATTTGTGCACCCAGCCAGTCCTGGTCGAGCATGGAGTAGCATGTTTCTGAAACTGCATTGAGCAGTCGGGGATTGTGATAAACCGTGGCGAGGGCTATATGGCTCGCACCAATACGCTCAATTCCTTCAACAGATGCAACACGCGTGATTAGATTTAGAACACGCTCCTCGTCCGGTGCTATTCCTCTGGCACCATACCGCAGGACATCTTCGGAATGAAGTGAGATTGCCCTCTGCCCCGCTTCCATATTTCTACTCACATCCAATAGAATATGCTCGACTGATTTGAAACGGAGCTTCTGCATGTCCGGTGTGCAGAATGAACAGTTTCTTCCGCAGCCCCTACTTATCTCGACCAGCCCGTGAATTGTGGCACCTCTTATGCTTGGGATCTCCTCTACGTTTGGCTCTTTCCCATTTATTATCCTCGACAGTTTCTCACACTCAATTATAGATCTGAACATTACGGGCACGGAGAGTTCACCCTCGCCAAGATGAACATAATCAATGTTGAGTTTCTCCATAATCTTCTCATCAGCTAACTGCCATGCCGCTTTTCCACCAGCTACCACTATCTTCTCCTTCATCACCGACTTTCGCAGCAATTCAAAAAACTTTACACGGTTGTACGGTGGCCCGGTATTAACCATATCAACGAACTCCGAAGTCGGAGGATTGATGCCCAAGAAATCGTGTCCGCTAACACCTATTATTTCCGTCCTGCTGCCAACCACATGCTTCAAATCACGTGGATGCACAACTGCGACTTCATCCTCGCCAAAGGCTTCTGCTAAACAAGATTCCACCATTCTGAGTCCGAAGTCGGCATACAACGCTCTCCCGTTCTTCCTCTCCACAGGCGGTGAGAAAACGGTGAAATAGAACCAATCAGGGATAATGCCCTGTGGCATACAGGTAGAGAAGCCCATGAATATCCCCCAGCGATACCTGCTCAGCATTGTTTCATCTGCAGTTAATACGATTTTAGGGCTTCTGTCCGTTTTAGGGGATAATACTATTTTTTTCGTCTTTATCCCCCCTCCTTATCCGCGGCGCTTTCAACACTTCTCAGATAAGCGATTGCATGCTCAACTTTCTCGCTGAGATGTTCAAGGTCTTTTTCACCCTCAAGAACTTCATCGACGGCGAGTTCGTCGACCCGGCCGACGGCCGGACCGAGCCGATCCTCAATCCCGCCACCGGCGAGCAGATCGCCGAGGCGCCGACGTCGAGCGCCAAGGACGTGGAGAACGCCGTCGCGGCGGCGAAGCACGCCTTCGACGGGTGG
>JAENXH010000208.1 GCA_016649585.1 Methanosarcinales archaeon | reverse complement strand
CCCTGGGTATATCCTTCTCCTTCATTTCTGTTTTCTCCGGATTTTATTTCTTCCCGCAGATAAGGGCATGGGAAAGGAAAGGGCGAATAGACCGGCTTCTGCCTTATGCTATCGGGTATATATCCTCGATGGCATCCATAGGTGTGATCCCTTACGAGATATTCAAGAAGTTATCGGAGGCAGGCGAAAACTACGGCGAGGTAAGCATTGAAGCGAAGCAGATAGTGCGCGATGTAGACTTGCTTGGATTTGATTTCATGGCCGCACTGAGAAACTTAGTAATGGTGACCCCCTCCAAAAAAATGAGGGCGTTCATACAAGGAGCAATAACCACTGCTCTTTCCGGTGGAGAAATGGGTCCTTACTTCATTAATATAGCAGAGGAGTACATGGAAGAAAGAAGGAAGAGATATGAATCCCTTATCGAAAGTCTGGGCTTGGTTGCGGAGATTTATGTTACCGGGCTGGTTGCGGGACCGCTACTGCTTATGATAGTGCTGTCGATAATGTGCTTTCTCGGTGGAGCGCCACTATCAATACTTGCTGCAATTACGTATTTAATCATTCCGCTTGGCTCTGCCGGGATCATTATTTTTATTGGTACGCTCTGGGAATAGATAAACTAAAACTGAAACTAAAAATGGAAAATAAGGACGAGATTCTGGAGGCAGTGGGAAAAAGAAGGAGAGAGAAAAGTATATTTAGATTCTTCAAAGAGCCGATAGAAGTAATCAGGGAGAAACCACTAAGAGTGGGATACATCTCGGGTATTATTGGCGGATGTCTCATGCTTATTACTTATGTTTACGAGTTGGAGTTTATTGCTCCGTATGATGCGTACATTTTGGCAGGTATCGCCGCGGTTGTTCCACCGGCGTACTACAGTTACAGGGAGCAAAAAAGGATAAATCAGGCGGAAGATGAGTTCCCGAACTTACTTCGTGACCTCGCGCAAGCAAAGATGGCGGGGCTATCGCTAATAGCTGCCGTTACACTTACCGCCGAAGGAGAATATGGGATACTCACGGACGTGCTGAAAAAGATAGCCGCGCAGCTAACCTGGGGTGTTTCTTTCGAGGACGCGCTGAGGATACTGGTAAAGCGTTACCCAACGCCGATGATAAAACGTTCGGTAGAAATGATCATAGAGGGGTACAGGACGGGAGGAGAGGTAGGGAAGATACTTAAAATCGCTGCTGATGACGCTATGGAGTTGAAATCGCTGGAAAAGAGAAGACTTGAATATATGAGTACCTATACAATAGTGTGCTACGCCACCTTCTTTGTGTTCTTAGGCGTCTTATTGGTACTCTACTACTCGTTCATTCCAATGATGGCAGAAGCAGCGGAGAAGGTTGCAGAAGCAGGGGGGGGAGCGGGAAGTACAATAATCTACGGAGTAGATATAGAAATGCTGAAGATGATTTTCTTCCATTGTGCAGTTATCCAGGGGATTTGCAGTGGATTAGTAGCCGGGAAGTTAGGAGCAGGGAGAACTATTGCAGGACTAACGCATGCAGTAGTGTTAGCATTATCCGCATTCGGATTGTTTGCGGTTTTGGAATTTATGCTGATTTGAGGTAAAAAGAAGTATTAAGAAGCCATATTAACTTGACTTTGTCACATTTCAAATTTACCGCAGAGAACGCTGAGTTCGCAGATAAAATTCACGTTCAAATGGTTACCTTGAAAAAAGGAGAGTGGAAAATGCTTATCTAATTAAGGAATGCGATAGAAGAAGTTGTGGGGTATTGGTAACTTTTTTACCTACATGTCAATGATTAGGTGATGTTCAGGTTGTGAAGAAGATAAAAGGACATATCGCCACTATATATCCTCTGCGCTCTCCGTGAACTCTGCGGTTAATCCGACAATGTCAAGTTAATAAATGCAAAATGTCATATTATAAAGAACAAGAAAGAGTTATTAAGTAAAGCAGCAAAAATGAAGAAAGTCATAAAAGTCGCTTTTTATGTCTATTGGCTTGGA
>JAENXH010000207.1 GCA_016649585.1 Methanosarcinales archaeon | reverse complement strand
TCGAGCATCGTGTAAGGGCGTATTTGTTCGTGTGTATGCTGGCGTATCGGTTATTATCTGTGCTTCAGTGGAAGTTGAAAGAAGCTTCGGGCAAGGAAGATTCGTGGGAAAGTGCAGATATGCTGTTGCAAGCTCTTGCCAGGGTAGAACGGGTGGAGGTTACGTTTGGTAATGAAATAAAGACGCTATACCTCAATGTAACGAAGGCGATAACGGATACTTTGAAGGAAATCGGCATGAGCGATTTATTGAAAGAGGAAACGCGCCTCGCAGATTGTCTAAAAATGTAGGTGGCACATCTTTTCTAAACAGGTAGTAAAGTAGTGGGCTTCTTCTTCATCATGTACACCGCTCGTTACTTGGGTGCGGAAGGGTTTGGTATTTTATCGTTTGCACTCGCATTCACGGGCATTTTCGGCGTCTTTTCAGATTTAGGGTTAAGCACATTAACAGTGCGAGAAGTTGCTCGTGACAAATCAATGGCACAAAAATATCTTGGGAATATCGCGGTAATGAAGATTTTTTTGGTAGTAATCACATTTGGACTAATCGCTCTTTTTATTAATCTTTTGGATTATCCGGAACAAACGATTAAGGTTGTTTATCTTGTTGCATTATCTGTTATCTTCGGTGCTTTCTCTGGAATGTTCAATTCGATATTCCAAGCTTATGAGAAGATGGAGTATGTTTCAGTTGGAAGGATTTTAAGTAGTGCGTTGATGCTTTCTAGTGCTTTATTTGCAATATCGCAAGGATTTAGCGTTGTGGGATTTGCCTCTATTTATTTTATTGTTAGTGCGGTCGTTTTAGGGTATAGTTTTGCTGTTTGTGTGCGGAAGTTTGTTTTGCCAAAGATAGAGGTTGATTGGAGTTTCTGGAGGCCTACGATCAAGGAGGCGTTACCTTTTGATTGAGTGGTACAGGGCAACATTTATATATTGCTAAAGTAAACATAATATCATGTCTACAAAAACAGTATATAGTATAAGGGTTCCGGTGGAATTACGTAAGATGATGGCAGAGATGAAAGAGGTAAACTGGCAGGATGAGATAAGAAGAATAGTGGAAGAGCTGGTCAAAAATAAAAGTAAGGAAAGATTACTTGCCGAGGCAAAGGAGATGAGGAAAGATATGAAAGCAGAGGTAAGTGCTGCTGAGCTAATAAGAGAAGATAGAGATGCCAGATAGAGTAATCCTTGATTCAAGTGTCATTGCAGCGATATTTTTTAAAGAAGAGTCTTCTGAGAGGGCTGAAAGAGTTGCAGAGAATTACAAATTGATAACTGTTGATCTTGCAATTGCAGAAGTGGCAAATGTTGCCTGGAAGAGGGTAGTGTTCTTCAATGAATCAAAGAAGGTGGTATTAAAGGCGCTGAGAAGGGGAATAGATTTTATTGTTGGCGCATGTGAGGTCATCACTTCACGGGAACTAATCGAAGATGCTTTTGAAATTGCGATTGAAGATAAAATTACGATATATGATTCTCTTTTCATAGCAGCTTCAGAAAGGGAAAAGGTACCTCTTCTAACTACGGATGGGAAGTTATATGAGAAAGTAAAGTCGAAGAGAAGTGTGAAGCTAATATGAAAGTCATACTGCACGTTGACATGGACAGTTTCTTCTCAGCAATAGAAGTGAGGGAGAATCTGGAATTGAAGGGCTTGCCAGTAATAGTAGGAGGCAGAATCCAGCCAGAAGAAGAAAAATTAACTAAAGAAAGCGACAGAAAAATACGAGGCGTTGTGAGCACATGCTCATACGAAGCGAGAGAATACGGCATTCACTCTGCAATGGCGCTTTCACAGGCATACAATCTGTGTCCTGATGCGACACTTCTACCGGTGAATATGCCGTTATACAAGAAAGTATCAACGGAGCTGATGAGCATTTTGAGGCAGTACGTGGATAAACTGGAGCAAGTGAGCATAGACTAGTGTCTCCACAATTTAATTCTTAGGTATAATACTTGGCCAACTTTTTATCAGCCTTCTCCCTCGTGAACTTC
>JAENXH010000206.1 GCA_016649585.1 Methanosarcinales archaeon | reverse complement strand
TCTCCTCTCATTTGAAAGCCCGGAAGAAACCTTTGCAAACTGTCTGCCGAGGCAATGGTCGCAGATGGGTCCTTCTCGTGCTATTTTCTGTGCTATTTCCCGTATCTCCTCGTTCTCTAATTCCTGCTCCGCATTGGAATCTGTGCCAAACATCTTACAAAGAATTATGTACTCCTAACTCATAACATAAGTTGCTATACGTTAGAACTCAACGCTACATGCAGCAGATTATAACACCCTCCCCAGCTCACTAATATTCTTCACTAAAAATGTAGGTTCGCCATCGTATTTTGCACGTTCCTTCGTATTGTGACCGATAAGCACGGAATCTATACCGGCATTTTTAGCTGCTAATATTCCAACAGGGCGGTCATCCACCAATATCGCATCCACTCTACGCAGGTTCAATTCATGCAACACTCGATTTATGTAAAAAGGACTTGGCTTCCTCGTAGCCAGGCTTTTTAAGTCACTCTTTCGCCCGTACCAGATCGTGAAATACGGTTTCAAATTGAAGTGCTCCAGCGCATAGTCCACGCACACTTGTTGCGAATCGCTCACTACCGCGAGATAAAATTTTTCACTCAGATATTTTATTATCTCCTCAGAACCCTCGCAGAGTTTTATCCCTCCGCTTCGCATAGCTTCTATCTTAGCTTCTATAACGTCCTTCTCTCGTCGTGCCCAGAACTCCTCACTATCCAAGCCAAATCTATCACAAAAGTTTCGTACCCCTTCTGCTCCCTCAGAACGTAGCGGAGCGAGGAAGAAATTATTTATCTCCCCTATAGTAAGCGTTATCCCGTAATGTTTCAAGCTTTTCTTGAATGCTTCGTATGCCCATTCAGTTGGTATTTCTCCTTTTCCTCTTGAATCAAGGAACGTCCCATCCATGTCAAGGAGAACAACCTGGTATGTGGTTTCCATATTCCTATATATAAGTACTCAAGAGGTTTATTAAAACGGAACGTAATAAATATTTCTCTTCGACGGTTTCGTAATTGTAAAACAGAAGAGAGGAGGAAAAGGAGGAGTGAGGAGAAAAAAATGAGCGTTATAACGAAGGAACTGCATTTTAATACCAAAGGGGAAGTGGACATAAGAGATATAACCGAGAACGTGAACAGTGCATTACGGGAATCGGATATTGAAGATGGCATTGTGACTATCTTTGTGCCGGGTGCGACCGGTGCGGTTACGACCATAGAATACGAGCCTGGACTGTTGCTGGATTTACCCGCTGCGTTAGAGCGGTTGTTCCCTAAAGGGATAGGATACGAGCATGAATACCGATGGCACGATGGGAATGGGCATTCGCACGTACGAGCATCTTTTCTGGGGCCTTCATTGACCGTGCCGTTCAGAGATAAAACGCTTATGTTAGGAACGTGGCAGCAGGTAGTGTTCGTCGAGTTGGACAATAAGAGAAGGTCAAGACGGGTAATTCTTCAGATAATGGGGTGATGCAAGATGCAAGATACAGGATGCAAGATACAGGATGCAAGAGGATAATGTGCTCAATAAGCGGTGGAAAACCCTAAATCCCAAGCATCAAATCCAAAACAAATTCAAATAACTAAATTTAAAATCCAAAACAAACTCTGTTTGACACAAGTTTCGTGCTGATTGTGTCTCTTCCTTCGATTACATCAAGTATTCGCTCGGGAACGTTTCCATTCACAATCGCGCAGTTCATTCTGTTCTGCATTAAAAATCTTGGTAGCTCCGCATCAACACACCCTTTATGCCCTTTACCAATCAGTTCTTTCGCATTAATCCGTTTTATCAAGAACCCGTTCTCATCCAGTATTCCATCCACATCAGTAACTTTTATGAAACTCTTTTCACCTAATTTGCGCGCAATAAATGCCGCGATCGTGTCTGATGTAACGTCCCAGGTGTGTGGTAAGCAATCATCGTCTTTCAGAATTTTATAGGGTAATACGATGCAGATATGCTCAACATCGCGCAGTTCCTCCAAATTTTCAACTAACGGTATCTCAAGTTCACCATCTGCCAGGAAAAGCCCGTATTGGTGCATTGCGAGCACAGCCATCCAATGCGCTGTGTCATCTGATATTCTATCGGAGTGTTT
>JAENXH010000205.1:1511-2101 GCA_016649585.1 Methanosarcinales archaeon | reverse complement strand
CTTGGGTATTTTCATGGATAAGTGGGTTAAATTTGAAAACAATCTTCGATCGAAGCTTCCTCCAAAGGATGATTTTGCTTATTACTGGAAACGAGACTTTCTTGCAAAAATTGATTCTGACCTGATACCTTTGTTCAAGGACTTAATGGATTTTAGGAATAAAGTTGTACACGGCATTTTTGAACCAACTGAAGAACAGCTTCTAGAAATGATTAAAAACATTGATTATATTAATGGGAAGCTATTAATTCTGGTTACTGCACCTAACAGCGGCTAAACGCTTCGCCGGAGTACCGGCTTGGCCTGCGGCACATTTTTTCTCCGCGGGTACGCTGCGAAAAAACGTCGTTTAGCCGCGGAACGTTAACCAAAAAAAATATTCGGTCGACTGCATATTAATCAAAATACTCTTCTTTTATTCTTGTTGACGACATATCTTAAGAATTACTAAGTATTCAATCCGGTGATAAAAAGTGGTCAAACCGCGAGCTGCGTTAGATGGGCTAAGAACCTGTGAGCACGGAGGAAAATTAGAAGAAAACAAGAAAAGCAGGATAATAGACTTCAGCGTGAATCTAAACCCTTACGGG
>JAENXH010000205.1:0-1501 GCA_016649585.1 Methanosarcinales archaeon | reverse complement strand
ACCTGTGAGCACGGAGGAAAATTAGAAGAAAACAAGAAAAGCAGGATAATAGACTTCAGCGTGAATCTAAACCCTTATGGACCACCGGATTTCGTTTCAGAAGCGATACAAGAAGCAATAGAAGAGATACATCTTTATCCCGACACCGACTGTACCGAATTAAGGGCGGAGATCGCCCACAAATTCGGCTGCGAGCAGCCCGAAGTATTGGTTGGCGCCGGCGTTTCTGAACTCATACAGCTTGTAGCGCTTGCTTTTGTGAAGAGTCGGGTGCTCATGCCAAAACATACGTATGGCGAATACGAGACTGCGACAAAGCTGCTGGGTGCGCAGATCAAACGTGTAGAAATGCCCTCACTGCGAATCAATCCAGAGTTAATAGTGCAAGAGATGAAAACCGATGACGTCGTCTTTATTTGCAATCCGAACAATCCAACCGGGCAGTACCTCGATAAAAATGAAGTAGCGCTGATGTTAGAAGAAGCGGAACGAATTGACGCGTTAGTCGTGCTCGATGAAGCATACGTGGACTTTGTAACGGATGCTTTCCCCGCACATAAGTGTTCTACTCAAAATCTGATTATTTTGCGGTCTCTAACAAAATCATTCGCTATACCAGGTATAAGAATCGGCTATGCGCTTGCTCCAGAAGAGATTACAAAAGAAATGTCGAAAATAAAAGTGCCGTGGAGCGTGAGCGTCTGTGCACAGAAGGTGGGAGCATCGGTAATCGGTACAGCGGGTGGTGCGTTCTTAGCTGAGACAAGAGAGAGAATAGAACGGAGTAAGGAAAAGATAGAAATAGCAATTGGCGTGCACACGGACGCGAATTTTTATATCCTTGACGTGGGTAATGCAGGAGAAATGAAAAAGAAACTCTTGAAGCATGACATCCAGGTGAGGGATTGCACTTCCTTTGGCCTGCCCACCCATATCCGGTTCTCCGTGAGGACGGATGAGGAGAATGAAGTGCTGATGCGCAATTTAACGAGATTTTATAATTTTAGTGGTGAGTGAGTGAAGTGACACTCTGTAATTTTTTATTTTCTATGCTCTTTGAGGGGGGGTTTCCGCCGTTTTCATCAATTAGAGCGTTTTTCTAAATTATCCATATAATATTTAAGTTGGACGAGCATAACTGATTACTATGAGGAGTAGCGTTGAGAGTGGCAATCTCGAAGAGTGGGGAGAGACGAAAAAAGCGAGGTTTGAAAAAGAGCGGGAAACGCTTAACAGGAGAATGGACGCACTTAACAAGCAGATTGAAGAGTTTGAAGAAAAGAAAAAACAGATGAAGACATCGCTGGAAGAGGAAAAAGATCCTGAATTAAATCCTGAATTCCCACGAATGGTGGAAAAAGGGATAATACGGATTACCAATAAGCAGGAAGAGCTTAGTAAGAGGCGTGGAGAGCTTACCAAACGGATGAAAGAACTTGATAACGAGGAACAGCAGTTGAACGCACTGTTAGGACATGAAAAATACCACGACTGGCTTGAA
>JAENXH010000204.1 GCA_016649585.1 Methanosarcinales archaeon | reverse complement strand
ACGGGATCTCCGTGATCAAGCACTACGATACTATCCACCTTATATCGCCTCATCAGCTTCGCTGCTTCCAGGACGGTTAAATCTATATCCCCTTTCACTACCTCCCGTACCATTACATCCCTTAGCGGTATATCGGTCTCCATGTATCCTCAACAATTATAATTAGAGGAAGTATGATTTAAATAAAATACAATACTGTTGAGGTGTGGAATGAAATACGTGATTTTAATAGGGGATGGAATGGCAGATTATCCAATCCCTGAGCGTGGTAACAGGACGGCATTACAAATCGCATCCACGCCGAATCTCGATTTCATCGCTACCAGGGGGATGTGCGGTCTGGTAAGAACAATACCCGAGGGAATGCATGCCGGAAGTGACATTGCCACCCTTTCTATTCTTGGATACGACCCCGCAAAATATCATACTGGCAGAGGTCCGTTAGAGGCGATGGCAATGCGCATACCCCTCAATGAAGAGGCTATTGCCTTTCGATGTAATCTTATAACAGAGAAAGAAGGAAGAATAGAGGATTTCAGTGGTGGGCATATAACAACCGAAGAAGCGAGCGCGTTAATAGATGCGCTTAATGCAGAATTGCGCGATAAATGGGTAGAGCAAGGGTGGGAACTCACCTTTTATGCCGGTGTGAGCTATCGAAATATTCTGGTTATCAAATTCAGGTCAAAAGATTATGAGTTCCAGGCGGAAAAAGAAATAGGTGGCGCACCCCCCCATGACATAATCGGTGCAAACATCGAAGAGTACCTCCCAAAAGAGGCGGTTTTAAGGGCGGTCATGCTCGCCTCGAAGGCGGTTTTGGATGCGCATGAAGTCAATGCGCAAAGGAGGGCACGTAACGAGAGGAAGGCGAATATGGTATGGCTCTGGAGCGGCGGTAAAAAGCCTGCAATGCCGCCGTTTAGCGAGCTGTATGGAGTGCAGGGTTCGGTGATTTCGGGCGTTGACCTTATAAGAGGAATTGGAAGGTGCGTAGGTCTGGATGCAATAGAGGTGCCAGGCGCTACGGGCTATTTTGATACGAATTACAAGGGCAAGGCGGAATATGCACTGCGCAGCCTGGAAGAAAACGATTTTGTGCTGGTTCATGTAGAGGCGCCGGACGAGGCAGGGCATCTCCGTGATATAGATCTGAAAGTGAAAGCGATAGAGGATTTTGATGCGCTGGTGGTCGGCACCGTTTTAAAAGGAATGGCGCAGAACTTCGCAGATACGGAAGAGGGTTACAGGATATTGGTCATGCCGGATCACTACACGCCCGTGTCGGTGGGGACGCACACAAAAGAGCCCGTGCCTTTTGCGATCTACGATTCACATGCACGAAGTGAGCAGAAAAAGGCAGGCGGTTTTGATGAACAGTCCGCACGGAATAGCGAGTTAGGCGTGCTGGATGCACGAGCACAGGAGTTGATGCGCCTTTTATTTAGTAAGACGTGATGGTTTGTTTTTGTCGCGTCAGGTTATGAGAACTTCGTTGCCACGACATCAGCGATAATCCCGTACACGACGCCGAAGGCGATAAGCGTCAACCCATCGGTTAGACCAGTATCAATCATGGGCATTATCGCCATTGCCAAGCTTATTATTGCTCCAATTAACGCTCCTCTGATAACCGGATGAAGCGGGATGTTATCGCCCACGCCAATAAAAAGACCGATCAGTATTCGGTTATATACGATCAACGCTAAAAGTCCGGTTGTGATAACAAGCGCAGGTTTTGATTCTGCAACCCCTATTGTCCCGTATGCGCAGAACAGCCCGCATAATAATCCGATCACGGTTGCGATTGCTATTCGTTTACCTTTCATTTTTCCTTTATTTGCTAACCGTCATTGTGCAGCCCTTATCGGCAAATGCAACGTTCAACGTGAACCCTAAATTCTCTGCTACTCGTCTGAAATACCCGTCAATGCAGCCGGAACAATGCTGTTCCTTTGTTATTGGCATGCCTTTCTCTGCGAATTCCAGTGCCGCCTCTAGGTTACGGCACCTCTTCATATCGAGTACCGCTTTTTCTGGATTCCCAGTGACTTCAACGTCACTGCCGAAGACGTTCTTGTTTACGACTGCGTAGTTCATTGCGAACTTCAATG
>JAENXH010000203.1 GCA_016649585.1 Methanosarcinales archaeon | reverse complement strand
CATTACGCTTAGGCTCGGAAGTGTTTATCGTTTATCGGCGCTCAAAAGCGGAGATGCCGGCGTCAAAGGAGGAATTGGTAGCACAGGAGGAGGAAGGCATAAAAACAATATTTTTAGCGAATCCAACGAAGATTCTGGGTTCGAGCAGAGTAGAGAAGATAGAATGTGTTCGCATGGAGTTAGGACCGCCGGATGAGACGGGTAGGAGGAGACCTGTGCCCGTAGAGGGCTCTGAATTTGTGACGGACGTGGACACGGTGATACCCGCGATAGGTCAAGCCTCGGATTTGAAGTTTCTTGAGGGCAGCGGGGTTGATACACCAAAAGGGAGATGGATCAGCACTTTAAAGGACGGCAGAACAACCGTGGGTGGGATATTCGCAGGTGGTGATGCTGCAACGGGGGCAGCAACGGTGATAGAAGCGATAGCAGCGGGTAAAAGAGCAGCATTGAGTATAAATGATTATTTAAGCGGCGAGAAAAGAGCAGATTTTAAAGAAGAATCAGAAATAGACTTAGAGGAATACGAAGCTCGAGAAAAACTTAACCTCTCAAAAGATTATTTCCCGCTCAAAGACATAGAGCACGGAGAAAGGGTGAAGATGCCTAAACGTCTGGTAGAAGAGCGTATAAGAAATTTTAGCGAGGAGGAACTGGGCTACGATGAGGAGATGGCGGTTGAAGAGGCGAATAGATGCTTGAGCTGCCGAAAATGTATTGGTTGCGGCATCTGTGCGGAGGTATGCCCACTGGATGCAATAGAATACGACCAGACAGAGGAGAGAACGGAGATGGATGTGGAAAAGATAATATTCGCGGCAGAAATGGAGGAAAAGATCCCACCTGAGGAATACATGTATCAAAACTTGGTTACGCAGATAGAGTTTGAACGTATGCTTAGCGAGTCGGGACCTTATGGTGGTATCATAATGAGACCGTATGACGGTGACATACCGAAGAGAATAGCGTTTCTACAAATACAAACACAAACGGACGATGATGAATATTCACCAATAGCATTTAAATTTCTATTACAAGAAGCAAAAAGCGCAGAGGAAAGGGGTGTGGACTCCTGTATCTTTGCACATGAGATACACGAAGATACCGGGGATGTCAAATCCTTAAAAATCCGCGACATTAAGGTTACAGAAACGGAAGCGACAAAGAATTTGAGCTTGAAATATGCGGTTGAAGGCGAAAAAGAAGAGAAAGAGGAAGAGTTCGAGATGGTAGTGCTGTCTGTGGGATTCTCTTTGCCAGAGCACGTTAAAGAAATGGGCAAGCTCATAGGAGTAAAGCCAGAGGAAATCGAATGCCGGATGCCGACGGTTGATAGTGAGATAATGAAGACGGAGAAGGACGGGGTGTTTATAGCTGTTTGAGCGTTGCTTGGATACAAGCATGAGCTAAACCCCTTCGGGGAAATTTAGAGCGCTTTAGCTAGCACACAGGTAATACCAATCCTCCAATTTAGTACCAAATTCCCATTTTTCAGATAGTGAAGGCTGATCTTTCTTGAAGAATCAAACTTTTAAAAAGTTTGATCAAAACGCTTCGCAGTGTGACTTCCCTTCCATTGTAGCCGCATATTCGGCTGTTGGCTATTGCCTGCCGGATGCCTCTCGCAACGTATCTGGAAATCTTATGACGTGAGGTTATTCTGCTCTCTTCTGGCGCGTGTACATAAAAGCCTTCTGGATAATCCTTGAACATCCTGTCAATTAGCTTTGCATTCTCTTTCATCTTCGGTAACGCCTTCTTTAGATTCGTCAGGACTTGATACTGCCACGCTAAATTCGTCTCAATGCCCTGAAAGGAATGTGCTTCTTGTGGGTGAACTTCTTCGATCTGTCAAATCCACCTTCGGTTATCAGGAGGTGAATGTGTAGATTGAAGCCTAAATGCCTGCCGAAAGGATGCAGGACGACTATTGCTTGCACCTGCTAATACCTTTTTCCTCAGTGCGTGTGTGTGACAGGGTATCATTGAGCGCCTTTATTGCTGAGTCCATCACCTTCCACAGGTCTCGATTCCCTTTTAGCACAGGGCGTAATCTGTCGGGAAGAGTCAGCACTGCATGCCTGTGCGGCAGGCACATCGAACATCCCACTGCTGAGCCTCTTTGCCTGCCCATTGATCTGTGTACCGC
>JAENXH010000202.1 GCA_016649585.1 Methanosarcinales archaeon | reverse complement strand
AATTAAAGAAGACTTCTTGTATTTATCCCCATATCTCGCTTCAAATTCACTCTCCGAGGCTTCATCAATGATCAAATCAGCCATAACCGGTCTCTTCTTCACATAAAATGGCGTCCATTGCTTATCTGTTCCGACAACATCCTCTCTGCTTACTTCTGTTAAGGATTCAAGCGCGGTGTTCCAGTGAGTGATTTTATGCTCGCTATTGATTGCAAATGCGGGAATGTCCACGCTGTCAACGATTTTTGCCAGTTTCTCTTCCGCCTGCTTGCGGTCGGTGATGTCGGATATGACATGAACGGCCCCAATGAGTTTACCGTTCTCATCCAGCATCGGATCTGCGGAAACGTCAAGCCATCGGTCATCCACAGGCAAAACCAAACTTTCTCTACAGTGGGTCTCCCGCATGCGCACGATGGGACAACCTTCGATCGGTTCCGACGTGCCATGCACAAGTTCCCAACAGGTGCAGCCAATGATCTCGTTGATCGGCTTTCCTAAGAGTTCCGCCGTGGCTTTGTTGCATTGCAGGAATCTTCCCTCTAAGTCAAGTAAACAAATAGAGTCGCTAAGAGCATCGAAACTGGTCTGCCATTGCAGGGCAGATACCCGCAGCGTTTCCTCCGCCTGCTTGCGCTCGCTGATGTCTGTAGCTATATGAATAACTTTCTGTAAATGTCCGCTGTCATCGAACACTGGTGTACAAGAAACAAGGAACATACCGTCGAGGGCTTTTATCTCCATTTCGACAGTTTCCAAGTGACCAGAGATGAGCATCGCCTCCAGTGGGCAGCCTTCTGGAGGCTGGTCAGTTCCATGGAAGACATCATAACATTTTTTATTCTTGAGTTCCTCTTCCAACTTTCCTGTTGCCCTCTCAGTGGCGCGGTTAGCTTCTATAATGTGGTGGTGCGGGTCGAGGATTACCGTTGGGTGCCCGATCGCCTGAAAGATGTTTTCCCAGTACAGAAGTGCACGGCGGAGGTTCCCCTCCACCTGCTTGCGCTCGGTGACAACCATAAATGACGCCACACTCCTCTTTGTTCCGGAGATCATGGCGATGGTCAGATAGATGTCCTGAACATTTCCGTATCTGTCGAGAAACCGGAATTCATAATGCCTGGGAGAACTGCTTGCATCCTCTCTTCGTGCATAATGGTGTTTCTTCATCCGTTCGAGATCTTCCTTCACGACGAACTCAGTCCAGCTCTTCTTACCTTCCAGCTCATCTTTTGAGTATCCGGCGAGTTTTGCAAATTCCTCGTTCGCCAGAACTAAGGTCGTGTCCTCCTCTACTATCACTGTAGGTGCACTGGTGGATTCGAAGATGGTTCGATACAGGACTTCAGACCGCCTGAGTTCTTCTTCCATCCGTTTTCGCTCGGTGATGTCGCTCAGGAAACACAAAGCGGCGGGTACTCCCTCCCAGGCGATTGGGGTTACATTAATCTCTACCCACTTGATATTGCCCTCTTTGTCAATAATCCTGAAAGGATAGACTGAGGAGTGCGCCTCACCTTCCGGCCTTTTAAAATGACGTTCAACTACCATCCCCCGATCATCCGGGTGGATGAACTCCACAAAGGGTCTGGAGATTAACTCCTCTTTTGTATAACCCGCTAACTCCATGACTTTGGGATTGACAAACTTAAGCATACCCTCCTGAACCACAAGTATGGCCTCATTGGCGTTCTCTATCAACACACGATATTTTTCTTCTGATTTTTGCAGCGCTTCATCCCCTCTCTTTTTCGCTACTTCTTGTTTTATCGCATGCGCCAGTGTTCCGTACATACTCGCGATGTCCACACCTTTCTGCAGATAGCCGTTGGCTCCGTTGTTCAGTGCTTCTATCGCTACTTCTTCTCTTCCTTTACCCGTGAACACGATGAACGGAATCGTGTTGCCACTTGCGCGAAGGTTTTTGAGGAATTCCAGACCATCCATCTTCGGCATCTTGTAGTCCGAGACGACCACATCGTATGTGCCACTCTTTAAGAGTTCTGTGGCTTCTCCAGCCGAGGTTATGGTATCAATGCTAAACTCTGCATGTTCTCGCTCCAAGAAAGCTTTTGTCAATGCGAGGAAATCCGGCTCGTCATCTACATGCAGTACCTTAATCTCCTTTTGCTCTTCGGACATTACTACCAATTCACCCCCACACATACCATCAAGTTACAG
>JAENXH010000201.1 GCA_016649585.1 Methanosarcinales archaeon | reverse complement strand
CTTTAAATGAGCCCCTACGCTAAGAATAAATAATTGTTTCTTTGGTAAAGCTTTCTTTTTTAAAGAAAGATTTAGTTAGTAATCGTCTAAAGAAAGAATAAGTTGAACCAACTCTTTTATCATCTCCTCGGGTATTTTAAAATCGCCTCCAAAATCTATGCGCTTTAGTATGTTACTGACTTCTTGATGTGAAAAGTCGTTCAGGGTTATCTTAGGCAAGTCGCTGCTCTTAAAGCCTTCAACAAGCACGAAATCAACGCCTGAAGTCGCCATTTCCGCTATCAAGTCAGGCAAACTTTCATATCCGCAAATTGTTATCGTCTTCTCCGCCGAAGCGCCGATAACGACTTCAGCTCCAGCGGTAAAGAAACGGTCTGTATCTCTTGCGATGGGCACATCCAAATCCAACTCATGTGCGTGTTTTATGCATCCAACGTTACCGTATTCCTTCAGATACGCAATCAAATGCTCGATAAGAGCCGTTTTCCCTGACTTCTTCTTCCCCACTATAGCCACCACTTTCATACGGTATTCCTCCCTTCTACCTTAAGAGTTATAAAGCGCAACGGTATGGCTGCAAATTTTTCATGCCATCAGTCTTGACATTAACGAGGGAAGATTTATAAAAGAGCTATCTATAATAAAGACAACCGATTATAGAAGGATAAAATGGCAGTAGAAGCACTTAAGAGTATAAGAGAGGGAGAAGAAGGAGGGAGAAAGCTACTCGAAGAGGCGAAAGCAAGCGTTGCGAACATCCTGAACGATGCTGAGCAAGAAGTAAAGAGGCTGAAAGAGGTGGCACGTGGAGATGAAAAGAGCATTGCTTCTGAAATTTCAGCTAAGTATATACAGGAAGGCAAGAAGGAAGCTGCAGCGATAATGAAAACTGCTGACACTGAAGTGGAGAAGCTGAAAGCAGTCGCGGAATCTAATCTCGACAGTACCGTAAACGTCGTGTTAGAAAAGATTTTGGGCGTGAGGTGAGAGTGCATGGGCGCGAAAGAGATGGTGGAGAAGATAAGGGGTGAAGCAAACGAAGAGAGCGAGAAGATAATCCGCGAAGCAAAGGATAAAACAAAGAAGCAGCTTGAAGCAGCGAAAAAAGAGATCGAAGAAGAAAAGAAGCGGTTTGTTGAGGCTGAGGAACGAAAAGGCATTGAAGAGAAGAAAAGGATTATTAGGGCTGCGCGGCAAAAAGCGAGAAAGCTCAGGTGGATGGCCGAGGAGGAGATGATAGAAAAGACATTGGATGCAACACTGAAGCGGATAAAGAGCGTTAAAAGTGAAGGATTCAAAGGGAACTCGTATCCGAACATATTGGCTGGCTTGATAAAGGATAGTACAATTAGTATAGCTGCTGGGAGTAGCGCAGGTGTGGAAGTGGAAGTAACACTCAGCGAGGAAGATGCGGCTGCATCCTACATAGACAACGCAATGCTAAAAAACTTAACCAATGAAATAAGCAACGATAGCGGTGTAAATGTACGGTTATCACTATCTGATGAACGGATGAAGTCGGCAGGAGGAGTCATTGTAAGGCGAAAAGATGGCGAAATAGAGGTGAATAATACGATTGAGCAGCGAATGGCACGATTATCTACCAGTTTACGAGAAGAGATAATGAAAACACTATTCACGGGAACATGATCGCAGTTGCGGTAATTGGAGACCCGGACACTGCTGCAGGTTTCAGGCTTGCAGGTATAAGGGACGTGTATGAGTACAGCTTAGAGGAAGGAGAGGAGATTGCCCGCGTGTTAGATAAGGTGGCAAAAGAGGAAGTTGCCATCATCCTCATAAACGAAAGATTTGCCGCCGAGACACGGACAAGAGAGAAGATACGGGAGATAAACGAGAAGAAGAAGGGCGTATCACCTGTTATCCTTGAAATACCGGGCAAGAAAGGTCCGATGGAAAAGGAGATTGACGAGATAAGTCTGTTAATCCGGCGTGCAGTGGGAGTTGCTGTTAAGTGAACTCATCCAAGTTCATCGTTCTATAACCCGCTATTCTTAGCAGTCCACCACAGTAACACTATCCCTTCTCAAGATTGACAATTCTCGCTCTCTTAGCAATTATGCAACACAGGGTCAGAGGTAAAAAGTATTCAAAACAATAAAGGTATGTGTTTAGCTCCTATAAACTATTCCAGTAAATTCTGGTTACTTCAACCGCAGCCACAAAGCTTATATACCCT
>JAENXH010000200.1 GCA_016649585.1 Methanosarcinales archaeon | reverse complement strand
AGTCCTCTCCTCTTATCTAACTCAAGATACGGATTCTTTATGAACCGCGTACAGGTTGGCTCGTTATCACCCACTCGTATATCGAAGACGCAGAAATACTGTGACACCCCAAAATGCCCCGAGACTTTAGATCTCATACCGTTATTTTCTGTGCATGGGACTGCATACCGCACAAATTCCTTCTCCTCGGGTTCCATGTGCACGATAACCCGATCAACGTTTTTAATCTCTGTTTTAATCCGCTCTTCGATCTTGTCACTCAGTTGATGCGCTCGTTCAAGGTCTTTGAGGTTTGTATGTATATCCAGCTCGATAAACATGAATTTACCAGAGCTTCTCGCTTTCGCGTAATGTATTTCTCGAACGCCGTAGATCTCGGAGATAACTTCTCTGATTCTATTAAGCTCCTCATTACCGATGGATGCGTCCAACAGAACCTTTACCGAATCTTTTAATATCTCGTAGCCTGCTCTGAAGATGAGTACTGAGACCAGAATACCTGCAATCGCATCAAGAGAAGAGAAACCAAAGTAGTATCCCACCAACCCTAAGAATACCGCTACGGACGATAAGGCATCTGATCTTGTGTGCTGGCCGTCCGCGATTAAACTGGGTGAGTTGAGCTCTCGTCCGACCTTGAGCTTATATCTGCTTAAAAGGAAAGCGATTACAACAGATAGCAGTGCAACCGAGATTGCCGGCAGGATATTCGTTATGATAGCCGCTTCAAACTTCTCGATCGAGGTGAGAATAATCTCATAGCCCGCATAAAAAATCGCAAGTGCAAGGAAAAGGCTCGCTATATTCTCAGTCTTATAAAATCCGTATGGGAACTCCTTTGTGGGCTCTCGACTTGAGATCTTAAGACCTATAAAAACCCCGATGGAACTTATAACATCGGTAAGAGAGTGAATGGCATCGGCAATCAGGGCAATACTTCCCGAAAGGATGCCAATAAGATATTTTACAACCGCCAGAAAGGTGGATACTCCTATGGATACCAAAGCGGCTTTTTTATCACGTTCTAAACGAATCATCGTGTAACTATCACTCACCCTATTAATGCATAAATAGTTTCTGCTCTATGATTAATCCTGTTAGTTCTAATTCAACAACACCGTTAAAACCGGATTGCTACGACAATAAGAGGTATATAGATCAGCAGATAATGTAATTATTAAGCGGGAAAAGAGGGGGCGTAGAGAGATGGCTATTTTAAGTGAAGAAGTTAGGCAAAAGGTTGAAGATACTTTTAGAGGATTAAAGGAAGGGTTAAACTTGGTTGTTTTCACCCAGGAGTTTGAATGCCCAACCTGTGAAGACAACAGGATGCTGATGGAGGAGCTATCTTCAATCACAAATAAAGTACGTGTTGAGGTCTTAGATTTTGTTAGAGATAAGGAGAAGGCGGATTATTACAAGGTTGATAAGATACCGGCAACGATAGTAGAAGGAGAGAAAGATTACGGAATAAGATTTTATGGTATACCAGGGGGATACGAATTTGCATCGCTCATTCATGCCATGAAGATGGTTTCTTTTAGGAGTTCTACTCTTTCGACAGAAACGAAAGAGCAACTGAAAACAATGTCCAATCCCGTCCACATTCAGGTATTCGTTACTCTTACCTGCCCTTATTGCTCAACGGCAGTTCAAATGGCGCATGGAATGGCAATGGAAAGCCCATTAATCACTTCAGATATGGTAGAGGCGACAGAATTCCCGCATTTAACTCACAAATATAATGTCTCTGCCGTGCCTAAGGTGGTGATGAATGAAGCGATAGAATTTGAGGGTGCTTTGCCCGAATCGGAGTTTTTAAAGCACGTGATGACGGCAGGAAGGTGAGGGGGAAATAAAATGGAGTTCATACTACCTGAAGCGGTTAAAGAGGTGCCCGTAGCAGAGGATAAACGCTATGACTTAATCATTATTGGAGCCGGTCCGGCGGGAATGACCGCTGCGGTTTATGCTGCGCGGAAGAAACTTGATACTTTAATTATATCTGGAACTGTTGGAGGGCAGACACTACTCGCCCCGGGTGTTGAGACCTATATGGGTTACCAATTTATAACCGGGCAGGAGTTGATGCGGAAATTTGAGGAGCAGGTCAGACAGTTTCCCATTCCATTATTGATTGGCGACGAGGTCACAAAGCTCAGCGTGGAAGATAATTTTCTTGCGGTACTAACTTCTAATGGTAAGAAATTCGAGGGCAAAGCGGTAATTATCGCATCCGGTAG
>JAENXH010000001.1:24396-24896 GCA_016649585.1 Methanosarcinales archaeon | reverse complement strand
GGTCTCTACCGATCAGACCGGAACAACCTGACCCGGGCACGTTGAGCTACGATAGACACCACCTATTACTGGCAGATCGTGGCAACCGACAACCACGGTGTCTCCACCACAGGACCGCTCTGGGACTTCCTCACAGTTACTCAACCTAATGGCGCTGTCAGTGGCACTATTTATCACGTCTACTACTAATGACGGTACCGGCGTATCAGGCGTTACAGTTAACCTGACCTTGAACTCTACCGGAACTGTGATCGCTTCAACAACCACGACGGATGGCAGCGAGCGGTAACTACCTTATGACCGACCTCACACGCGGCGAATAGAGTATACCCTGACCGCATCAAAGATTAGATTCTGGTCTGACTCAACGTCTGTTACCGTCAACGCGGGTGCTTCTACAATAACAAATTGTGCACTGTGGCTTAAAGGTGATTTGAACAATAACTAACGGTATCTCCGCAGATGCAGGCGACCGGGCAATGATGAAAGACGCATCCGTG
>JAENXH010000001.1:0-24387 GCA_016649585.1 Methanosarcinales archaeon | reverse complement strand
GATAGAACTGCTGTAGAATGTTCCATTATCAACTCTATCCCTTCATGTATATTTCATCGTGATGACCTAAGTCAAGAAATCTAGCAATCTTCACCTCTTCATCAATTTCAAAAACCAAAACAAAGGACTTTTTCAGGTGAACCCGCCTTAAGCCCTTTAAGTCATACCTTAATGGCTTGTAACGGTGAGGATTTTTTGTTATCTCATCTATCTTGTCTCTCGCCGCTTTGAACATCACTGGATCCTTCTTTTCAAGTTTCTTCAGCTTTTTCTCCAGCTTTGGCTTTATCTCAAATCTGTATTGCATCACTTAAAATACCTATCAAATTCCTCGATAGAACTGAAAACCTTCCCCTTCTCTTTCCTTATCTCCTCTAACTTTTCCAAATATTCCTCTTTAACCTCGTATAACGCATCAGTATAAATCTCAACAAGTGTCTCAAGCATCCCTTCCATACCCTCCACCTTACCCGTAAGACTTTTCACATCTTCTAAGATCGCTCTCATCAGGTTCTTTTCTTCTACTTCCATAATTATTAAACACCTGCTTTTATTTTGGCACCTCTCTACTAAATACTTTTATCCTTACATTATCATCGTCGCAACAGGCATCGCAATTCCACGGTCGTGGCAACCGACAATCACGGTGTCTCCACCACAGGACCGCTCTGGGACTTCACCACTGGCTCGGCTCCCAATGGCGCAGTCAGTGGCACTATCACGTCTACTAACGACGGTACCGGCATATCAGGCGTAACCGTTAACCTGACTTTGAACGGAACGGTGACTACGTAATTACCGATCTGTCACCAGGCGAATATGTATGGGCTGGTTTCCAATCGCAGCAAAGTGCCGAGAAAGCTTTAAAAGCCGTTTTGTACTTTATCACTATTAGCGGTATGTGTTTACAGGCTTGCACCTCAACCCAATCTATCTTTTAACGATTTTAAGCGCAAAGTCGCTTTTACCTGAAATCTTTCGTAACCCTCGGAATATTTCCTATAACGTCAGTAGCAAGCAATCCATACCCTTTCTCCTCAAATGCGAGATTCCCAGCAGAGCCACTAACAAACACAGCGGCAGTTGCTACTTTTAACGGGTCAGATGCGATTGCAAAGAACGCACCTACCAAACCCGCTAATACATCACCCGTGCCGCCAACTGTCATTCCTGCATTTCCTATTCTGTTTATCTTCACACGAGAACCGTCTGATATAAGATCGGTAGGACCTTTCATCAACGTAATAACGTTATTGAGCCGTGAGAAATCCTTTACAAAATCTATCCGTTCTTCCAGCATATTCTCTGGTGGCACGGTTACGCTCCTTCCTCCACCGCCGATTTCCATCTTCGAGAATTCACCGGCATGGGGTGTTACAATAACGAGCTTGTCTTCTGCTTCAATTGGCAAATTCAATCCATAAAACCCGTCTGCATCTACTACTACCTTCTTACTCGCCTCATCTTCAATTATCCTTCTTGTTGCTCTTTTCGTCTCATCCTCTGTTCCTAAGCCCATGCCTATCACCACGACGTCATGCTTTCTTATCAAATCCGAAACCACTGGCACGTCCTTCTCTACCAATATTTCAGAAGAAAGAGGATGGACAATCAAATTAGGAGATAACGAAGAGATTACGGAAGAAACGGTTTTAGGTGCCGCTATTGTCACCCAGTCCGCACCAGCGCGTAGAGCAGCAAGTGCCGCAAGAGTAGGAGCACCAAAAAAAGGACCCCCGCCCACTATCAATACACGCCCATTATCCCCTTTATGGCTCTGTGCGTTTCTCTTCAGGACACATCTCACATCTCCGGGACCTGCCAGCTTCTCCATGCCTTCTGGAATTCCTATGTCCGCAACCACCAATTCACCCACGTATTCCTCTTTTTTTAGCAAGCCTCTCTTCGCCTTGTGGAACGTGACCGTGAGATTGGCTCGAACTGCTTTTTCCGCTTCTCCAGTCTCGGGATCCAGACCAGAAGGGATGTCTATCGCAACGACCAACGCCTGAGCAGCATTTATCAAATCTATTGCAGTTGCTTCCGGCTCTCTTATGTTACCGGTTATACCAGTTCCGAAGATCGCATCGATTATCACATCGGAAGCGTTTAAGAGATTTGCTCTTGCTTTGAGTTCAGACGAATCAGCTATTTCTTCGATTTCATAACCACTTTCTTTTAAAATTCGCCAGTTCCTCTTTGTCTCTTCTGTTCTCAAGTCATGTGAACGCCCGATCAATAGTATTTTCACGTCGAATCCATGCAAATGCCGTGCAGCAGCGAAAGCATCTCCGCCATTATTGCCTTTACCTGCTACTATTGTCACTTTCACAGCTTTCTCTTTGCTTTCTTCTCTTTCCGCAAACCGCTTTTTTATCTCGGTTGCAATATTAGCGCCGGCATTTTCCATCAGTTGTAAAGGTGCAAGCCCAAAGAAGTTGCAGTTCTCATCCAGCGCAGCCATCTCCTCTGCAGTGATGTACGCTTCTTTATCTTTCATTTTTTATTGCCACGTACTCCTTGAGACTACATAGTCTTCTGTAAAAGAAAAAGTCTTATTCGAAGTCAGACAGTGCAGAGCAAGCCCTGCAACGCACGCAACCCGCCTTGCACTTCCTCCAGCTCACTCCCGTGTCGTGCAGTATCTCCGCAACGGCCTCATAGAGATGACGCATCCTATCAGGGCCTGGCGGTTTCTCATTCTCCATATCAGATCCTGGTATAGGGCGAAGAGGCACGATAAACGGATAAACGCCAAGCTCGGCTAACATCTTACCACCTTCTATGATAGATTCATCACGCTCTCCCATTCCTGCAATTACATAACTGCTCACTTGACTCTCGCCAAAAATATTGACACTCCGCTTCCATGCTTCTACGTACTGCTGAAGCGGTATCTCAGCCTTACACGGAGCAACTTCTTTCAGCACCGTCCTATCGAAACTCTCCATATGGATGCCTACAGTATCCACAGAATCATAAAGAAGATCTATCATGCTGAGCTCTTTCGGTGGTTCGAATTGAGCATGGATGGGCAATCCCGTTGCCTCTTTTATCGCACTCGCAGTTTCCGCAAGGTGATTTATACCCTTGTCCGGTGTGGATGTTGTGCCTGTGGTAAGCGTCACATGCGTTACACGATCTAATTCTTTCGCAGCAAGCGCCACTTCGGCAAGCTGCTCCGGCTTCTTCTTCGCTATTGTCGCACCACTTCTCAGCGAGAGTTCGATTGCACAGAACTTGCACCTCTTTGGCGTGTTCCAGTACACGCACGTTTGTATCGTGGTCGTGGCCAGGCAATTCTTTCCGTGTAGAAGTGCGATTTTAGGATAAGGTATACCATCCTTAGTCATCAACTCCTGGAACCTCGCTGCGGGAAAACGAACGTCTGCAATTCGCTCGCCATTCCTCCTGATTATATATCTCCCATTCTCAGCTTCAATATGATAAGGCGACTGAACGACAAACCAGCTCTGTGTTGGAACATTTGCTACCGTATTGCCAAAGATGCACATCCCGCCAGCAGCAGGACCTGCACCGGCTTTTCTGCCTTTTTCCACGCCAGATACTTTTGCACCCAGGCATAACAAGTCCACCTTCAGATTCTTAGTTTCCATTGCCACTTCTTCCGTTTACCGATCAATTTGCTGATCTCATCGCTGGATACCATCCCGATAACCCTCCGCTCATCATCTATGACGGGCAATGCGGATATGTTACTGCGCTCCATCTTTCTAATCACCAGTTCAAGAGGCTCTTCTAAACCCGCAGTTATCACTTTTTTCGTCATTATTTCTGACAATTCTTCGTGTCGCTTTGCCACTGCTGTTGATATATCCCACGCTGTTACCATTCCCGCAAGCTTACCATCTCCTGATAGAACGGGTATATGCGTAGACTGGGATTCCATCATCAATTTTGCAGCTTCTGCTATACTCGCGCGGTCATCTACGGTCTTCACTTCTCGTATCATTACGTCTTTCACTAATGGTAGTTCTGGCTGTTTCATCGGCTTGACCACGGTATCTCTCGATAATCGCTCTACCGGCTGCGAGAGGAAAAATTCACCTTGCTCTATTCTGCTCGTCAATTCATCCGCTACTTTATTTGCCATGAAAAAGCTTGAAAGCGGTGAAGTTAGAACTTCCTTACCCTCGAGTTCTATCATCCCTGATTTTAACTCCTCGTAGGTAACAGTTCTCAATACTGGCCGCTCTCGCCTGCCCACTCCATAATCTATCACGTCTGTAACAACATCAGCATCACTTATCGCGGTCTTCTTCGCCATACGCTCGTTCAGTATCGGTATCGGTATGCCAATACCAACGTAGAGGGTTACGCCATAGCCGTGGAAGGTGGCCCCCTTTAAGAATTCCGGATTCATCTCCTTCAGATTGCCAGTGACCATTAATGTTCCAAAGCGATGAATAGGGTCGTGTTGTGTTCCCATCCCCACCACATATCCTCCAGCACCACAGAGAAAAATCCGCGTACCCACACCTATGGTCTCAAAATCAGGATCGTTATAAAGCGGCGAGAGTGCACCGGCACCGGAATAATTCACATTTCGGTAATTAGGGAGCAGTGTACCCATATAGGTATATAACGTTCGATCAGTGGAGTTTGTCGCACTGGCATACCGTTGATACGCATTCCGTGGATTTACCATAATCGCCTGATTTAAATCTTCGAGCGTAATGGTTGTTTCCAAGTCTTTACGCGGGTAGCAATCCGTGACATAGCCCGCAGCCCTCATTTCTAAGGGCTTACCTGCGACTAAATCCTCTATGACATGGCCGCCACCATAATTCAGCTCTTTATCCTCTGATAATTGCGTTGCTCCGAGATAAGCATCTACTGCCGCAATACCGGCGTACGCCTCTACATCGTTGAGCCATACCCGCTGCATTTTTATCGGGGGATCCGCGTGACCAAAATTGAGGAACACGCCTGAAGAGCACATAGGACCAAAAGTTCCTGTGGTGACAACGTCTACTTCCTTCGCCGCTTCTTCTGCACCCAATTCGCTCACTATCTCGCTCATTCTATCCGCTGTCACTACACGAACACTGCCATCTTCAATTCTCTCGTTTATCTCCTCTATGCTCTTCTCGGTCATTGTACCTGCCATACGTAGAAGATACGAACGCAACCCTTTAAAAATCTTACGGATTTTTGTTATTTATTTGCATGATGTAGTTTCACTATCGGCCAGGATATTTCAATCCCCTCTTCATCATATCGCTTCTTCAGCGCTTTGATAAATTCGTGCGTAACAATGTATTTAGTTCCAGGTTCCTCTACCCGCAGGATAATCGAGAAATTGATGTTCGATTCGTCAAACGTGTGGTACCGGATGAAAGGTTGGAAGTCCTTCATCGCACCCGGGACGGTTTCTTGTATCTGCTTCGCTACGTCAATCGTGACCTTCTCCACTTTCTCCAAATCCGAGCCATAATCAACGCCGCATTGGATGACCACCGACATCTCCAGCACGGGCAGCGAGTAATTGGTGATGATACTCTCGGCGAGTTTTGAATTGGGAATGATGATAAGCGTATTTGGCAGGGTTCTTATCCTCGTGGACCGCCAGCCGACATCTTCGACAAAGCCTGAAACACCTCCTTCTACATGTATATAATCGCCAAAATTTATTGGCTGGTCAGAGATAATATGCAATCCTGCGAATACGTTTGAAAGCGTGTCTTGCAGAGCCAGTGCAACGGCTAAACCCCCTAACCCATAAGCCGCGACTAACGGTGTTATCTCTATATCGAAATGGCCCAGGATCATCAAAAAAGCGATGAGATAAATAAAAATGGCAGCTACGTGGCTAAGCAATTTCGGCATCTTTTCATATTGCTTCTGCGTCCGCAGCCAGAGGCTAAGCACAATACGCAAAATATCGGATACTATCAAAGCCAGCAACAATACCGTAACGACAAAAAATATGCCATCTATATACGTGAAATAGGGCTCGAGTTGGGATAGCGATCTCAGTGCTAAATACAGACCGGTAAAAACGATAAAGATGTACACCGGTTTGGCCAGTATGTTCACGATGAGGTCATCAATATCGGTTTTCGTTCGAGCTGCAAGTTTTCTGACGTAGTTCACCAGGACAAAACGCACAATTTGGGCAAGGATAAAGAAGCCAATCAGAATTAAGAAGAAGTGGAAATATTCATGCTGAATTAACTGCCCTATTTCTATCGTCATGGTTTTGTGGTTAAGTACATACAATAAACTTTTATAAAAAGATTTGTAAGGGATGAGCAAGGTTCCCAATATTCCTACTCTCCAGAGCTTTATTTCTGATAGAGGTGCCAGTCTTCCTGACTTATCTTATTTGTTTGAGAGGGCCAAGGTAGAGCGGTAAAAAACACGCATCTTTTTATTTCATGCGCCCTACAACAATAACTAACTGTACTTCCTGACCGGATATAACTGTAGGTAATGTAGAGAATAAGCATGTATCCATCTGATCTGGCATCGAGAATAAGCGAATGGATAAGGGAAATAGTGAATGAGGCAGGTGCTCAAGGCGTGGTCCTGGGAATGAGTGGCGGCCTTGACTCATCCGTCGCTGCAGTGTTATGTAAAAAAGCGTTTCCCGATACCACGCTTGGTTTGATAATGCCGTGCGGTTCACGTAAAGAAGACGTAGAGCACGCAAGAATAGTTGCAAAGAGGTTTGGAATAGAGACGAAGGAGATAGACCTTTCTCATATTTTCACCGTCTTGTTAAAGCTATTAGAAGTAGAAGAGCGCGAGAACGATGGCGATGTGAAAGGAGCAATAGATAAAGATATAAATGTAGATATTGCAGTTGCTAACCTCAAGCCGCGTCTCAGGACGATTTGCCTTTATTACTTCGCCAATAAACGTAACTATCTGGTAGTAGGTACAGGGAACAAGAGCGAGCTTTCTATAGGGTATTTTACCAAATACGGCGATGGTGCTGCGGATATACTTCCACTTGGCGACGTGCTGAAAACAGAAGAACGGAAATTGGCAGAGGCGCTTAATATTCCAACAGAAATCATCGAGAAGGAACCAAGTGCAGGTCTGTGGGAAGGTCAAACAGACGAAGCCGAGATAGGCATGAGTTATGATGTGCTGGATAAAATCCTCTTAGCACTCGAACGTAGTGATCTTAGCGGCTGCGATACCGACTTAGTGGACCGAGTAAAACGAATGATGGACGCGTCACAGCATAAGCGGGAAACAATACCGGTATTTAAGCGGTCATAACAAACTTTAAGATATGTTTGGGTAAAAATTGTCCAGATTACCGGGAATTTTCGAGACAAAGTTTTGTTATTCACAGAGGTACTTTTCTGAAAATAAAATAATGATAAGCATATGGAGGTGGTTAGAAGCATGAAGGCTGCTGTGGCACAAGTCAGACTCTTCGATCAAATAGAAAAGAATGTATCAACAATTTCTAAGTATATCTCATTTGCATCGAAAGAGGGTATAGATATTCTGTGCTTTCCAGAATGCAATATTACGGGCTATGTGCGTGACTTTACTAAAGTCAATCAGGATGAAGTAATAGAGGCGTTGAATATCATCCAAAAACAGGTAACACACAGTGGTGTGAACGTTACTGTGGGGGCTCCTTATTTTGAACGCAAGAAACGTTTTAATAGTGCAATAGTCCTGCTAACGAGTGGGAAGAGGCATATTTATCATAAAATCAATCTCACTTCTTCTGATGAATCATTTTTTAAAAAAGGCAAAGAACCATTAATTTTTCGGTTGGGTGATGTTAAGTGTGGCGTTTTAATTTGTAGGGATCAGAACGACCCATCGCTCGCCACCAAATATAAAACGTTGGGGGCGGATGCTATCTTTATCTTATCGGCACATTTTTATGAGCCAATCGAAGCGATACGGAAACTAAATAAAAATAGGGCTTTGCCAATTGCAAGAGCTGTTGAAAACAATCTATTTGTACTTAAAGCCAATGCAGTTGGCTTAAATAATGAAAAAATCAGTTTGGGTGGAAGCTTGATTATTGACCCAGAAGGTTTTGTTGTCCGCGAAGGTAATGCTATAAATGAGATGATTTTGAGTTATGAAATATCAAAAGAAGATGTATGAAAATACCAATCTTTATATTTCATAATCGGTATCCTTAACCTTCCTCATAACTATCTCAACAGTATAATTTTGGATTGGAAACTCAAACAAAAGCTTATTATTTATAAACCGTGTCAAACTCTTTTCGTTATCAAATAGACCTATTGCATTAATCGAGAACTGACCTGTGGTCTGATATATTTTGATAAACTCATCAAGCCCTACCAATTTAGATAATGTGCTCCTCATCATCTTAGGTTCTATTTCAAGATTAAATATCGCCAAAATATTCTTACCAAATTTCTTAGGATTAAGCAAAATGGTATAACTCTTGATATAGCCCCCCTTCTCCAGTTTTTCAAGCCTATATCTCACACCATTTTCACTCAAACCGACCTCTTTTGCAATCTTGGATACAGGCGTCCTCACATCCAGTTGAAGCATCTCGAGTATCCTATTATCTACTTTGCTCACCATCAGTTATCTATAAGTTATAAGTTTCGCCATTATTTAAAGCTTCGGAATCTTCAGAAAAATCCGTTTTTCTCCTATTTATCCTCAAATAACCTATTTAGCGGGGTATAAGAAATGGTTAGTTATGTGTTCGATATGCGACTTTTATTCTTATCAGAAGAAGCCGACGCGTATCGTTACTGATATGCTCCAGAAGACAGAGCATCGAGGTCCCGATGCGCATGGATTGTATGCAGATGGGGAGATTCAAAGGGGTAGAGAGATAAGCGATTTGGAAGATAGAACCCAATTTAATAACTATTTCTAAGCAGATACGATGAAGGGTAATAATACTACTGGTGGAGTAGAAGAGGTAGGGACGTATGGTGGATTCCGCTTTCGTCATCCTACGGTAGAAGATGGCGATACGATATGGCGGCTTGTCAAGCATTCACCGCCACTTGACTTGAATTCGCGGTATAGTTACTTGATTTTATGCAAGCACTTCAGAGAGACCTGTGTAATCGGAGAAAACGATAAGGGAATTGTCTCTTTCCTCTCAACCTACAAACCTCCAGAGAGATCAGATGTCTTGTTCATATGGCAGGTGGCGGTCGCGAGACATCAGCAAGGAAAAGGAGTCGCCTCGGCGATGGTAAAATACTTGCTTTCCGAGGAATATTTAAAAGAAGTGACATATCTGGAGACAAGTGTAACACCACCCAACAGAAAGTCACTTGCACTCTTCAAATCTATTGCCGGCTACCTGGATACAACCATAGAGAAGCAGGAGTTTCTAAAAGGGGAAGACTTCGGAGCCAATGAACACCCACCTGAAATTCTATTGCGCATAGGACCCTTTACACATGCACCAGAGGAGGTCTCAGACGAGGGATCCGCGGGTTTAAAAGTGTTCAAGGAGAAGGAGTCGGAGGTAAGGTCGTATTCACGCGCTTTTCCCACCGTTTTTGACCACGCTCATGGGTCAATCATCTATGATGAAAGCAACAACCGATACATAGATTTCTTCGCAGGCGCAGGAACTTTAAACTACGGACACAACAACCCCCTGGTAACAGAGGCTTTAATAGAGTACCTACAAAATGACGGAATCGTTCACGGTCTTGATAAGGCAACGACGAGTAAACGGCGTTTCATTGAGTCTTTCTACTCGATCATCCTTGAACCGCGTGACCTCGACTACAAGATACAGTTCCCGGGTCCTACGGGTACAAACGCTGTTGAGACCGCATTGAAGCTTGCTCGTATGATAAAAGGCACATCCAACATCATCGCATTTACCAACGCATTTCATGGGTTGACTATGGGGTCGCTTTCTATAACGGGAAATGACTTCTACCGTGACGAGTCGTTTATCAGCCGAAACAACGTCGCCTTCATGCCTTATGACGGCTACTTTGGCGATAGTATCAACACCGTTGATTACTTGCGGAAGTTCCTGGAAGACAGCAGCAGCGGTCTGGACGACCCAGCAGCAGTAATTGTGGAGACGGTTCAGGGTGAAGGCGGGGTGAATGTTTCAAGCATTGAATGGCTCAGGCAATTATCTGAACTCTGCCATGAGTTCGACATACTGTTGATTGTAGACGATATTCAGGTGGGAAACGGGCGTACCGGGCCTTTCTTCAGTTTTGAACACGCCGGTATCACGCCTGACATAGTTACACTCTCAAAGAGCATTGGTGGTGGTCTCCCGCTGTCGCTTGTATTGATGAAGCCGGAGTTAGATATATGGAAGCCCGGAGAACACACAGGTACTTTCAGGGGTAACAACCTGGCTTTCGTGGCTGCCACCCAGTTATTCAATTACTGGAAGACAGATGAACTAACACGAGAGATTAACAAGAAGTCATCTATAGTGAGGAAACGTCTTGAAACTATTAGAGATCGGTACCCCCAGTTGGAGGCGGACGTTCGTGGTCGCGGGCTTATATACGGGCTGGATGTACCACACAGAGGCTTCTGCGAGAACCTTGCGAAGGCTGCTTTCGACCGGAATGTGATTATTGAACTGGCAGGTGCTGAAGATAACGTCCTGAAATTCCTCCCGTCATTGATTATAGAAGAAGAGTTGTTGAGGGAGGGACTTGACATAATCGAGGAGTGTGTGGAAGAGGTCCTTAAAGCGGAGGTATTAATACATCAAACCAGAACGTCCGGGGATGTGGTGCTATGATAGTCCGTAATATCGAGGAGATTAAGGGCAGCGAGAGGGAGGTGACTGCCGAAAACAACAACTGGATTAGCAGGCGTTTATTGTTGAAAAGAGATGGGGTTGGCTTCTCACTCAATGAGACTATCATCTATGAGGGGACTGAGACGTATATATGGTATAAGAACCATGTTGAAGCGGTGTACTGTATAGAAGGAGAGGGTGAAGTTGAACTCGTGGATGATAATAAGGTATACAATATAACGCCTGGGACTTTATACGTACTCAACAAGCATGAAAAGCACCTTCTTAGAGCCAAGAAGCGCATGCGGCTGGTGTGTGTCTTCAACCCACCCCTTGTAGGCAGTGAAGTCCACCAGGAAGATGGCTCCTACCCTCTAATAGAATGAATACCGTGGTGTGTAAATAGAATGAACGCGAAAGACAGAACAGATTTAAA
Source organism: Methanosarcinales archaeon (assembly GCA_016649585.1). Lineage (GTDB taxonomy): Archaea > Halobacteriota > Syntropharchaeia > Alkanophagales > Methanospirareceae > JACGMN01. Next base: position 13,213 of record JAENXH010000001.1, on the reverse strand, counting down.
GGATTTTTTGTGGAGAAAGTAGTATTTGATAACGTTAATATAGGCGAAGATACGATAACATTTAAATATCTTCTTGACGGTGACCTAAACACGCTGAAAGTTCACTATAAATCACTTTCCCTGAAAGAACCAAAACTTACCCGCGATAAGGACGCCTTAAAAACGTTTGCCGTTTCTCTTGGTGTGTTCGGTTTTTTTCGATTCGGTGCCGTACTGCCTGCTCAATTAGACATTACAAAATACTGCGGATGGGTTCACCCGGACTTAGTAAAATTCCTTGAATACACTATTCCACATGAGTGGAGTGAACACCGATATCAAATCCCGAGGTTGGACTATAAAGGTCCAGAGATACTATATAAAGAAAAAGAACTTGGTGCCCGGAGCATGTATTGCCTATCTGGAAGATTGGTTCTACTCAGTCAGAGAAGGTAATGTTGACTTCTGGCGCGGGAAAAGACAGCCTGCTTTGTGCTTTATTGCTTGATGAAGCAGAAGTACGCTATGACGTTATAACATACCTGCACACTTATTACGGTGGACTGGAAAGCCAGGAGGATTTGTTTTCCACCGCCTCTAACGTATTCAATAGTGAAAACCAGCATGTCGTCCACATATATGACGACTACTATCCCTGGCTGAGGGAACGGTTAAAGCGGTTCAAAGTCAGTGAACGGATTCAGGAGAGTCCGGTGAAGAAACAAAAGTTCAGGACGGAAGCCGGCGAGGTTTTTTTCGGCTCAATGTCTTTCATTCCTATACAGATACTATATGATACCGGGTTACAGGTCTTAGGCAATGAGAAGAGCGCAGACACGCCCAACCTCGTTGATGAAGCGACAGGTGAAGAAATAACTCACCAGTGGATAAAGAGCATATATGCAGAGAAAGAAATGTCCGATTTGTTCGGAAAGATGTTTCAAGGCATAGATAGGGTAAGTTTGCTCAAACCGTTTCACGATGTCTGGATATTCAGGACCTTGTTTAAGGAGGCAGGCGACAAGGTTTATACAACGTACTCCTGTAACGTAGAGAAGCCCTGGTGTTGTTCATGTGAGAAATGCGCGTATGTGTTCGCAGGTTTCTCGGCGTTTGGCAACCATGAAAAGACCGTAAAGGCGTTCGGCAAAGACCTGTTCAGGGATGAAAAACTCCTTCCAATTTGGAGGCAGCTTCTGGGTTTAGAGGGTTACATTCCCTGGGAGTGTGTAGGGCACCCCGAGGAAGTGCAACTGTATTTCTACAAAGCCTACAACTCAAATATAACGGGAGCAGCTATACAGTTATTTCAGCAAGAGATACTGGGGAGGCAACTAAAGGGAAAGGGGGTGGATGTTGAGAAATACTTTAACGAGATTGAAGAGAAGTATTCAAGGGTCTACGAAGAACATCACTACATGCCAGACAGGTTATGGAAGAAAGTACTACATAAAATAGTAGTGCCAACCGCTTAAAGCTTCCGAATCTTCAGAAAAATCCGTTAAAATCCTATTTATCCTCAAATAAGCTATTTAGCAGTGTATAAGGAATAGTTAATTATGTGTTCGATATGCGGCTTTTTTTCTTATCAGAAGAAGCCGACGAGTATCGTTACCGATATGCTCCAAAAGACAGAGCATAGAGGTCCCGATGCGCATGGATTGTATATTGACGGTGTGATTTGGAGGAGTAGAGAGCTAAGCGATTTGGAAAGCAGTGAAAAGGCAAGAATATGTCTTGGGCATTCGGAATTGAGTATTGTTAGCGGAGACGAAGGTGTGATACAGCCATTCCGGTCTTCTGATGGTACCTTATCGCTGGTGCACAATGGCGAGATATACAACAGTCAAGAATTACGGGGACTATTGAGTAAAGACCATATAATAGAGGATGGCGACAACAATAGCAAGATTCTCTGGCATCTAATAGAGGAGATCTACGATGGCGATTTGCTGAGAACAATACAGTCGGTAGTAAAGATGTTAAACGGTATGTATGCCTTTGCAGTTACCGATGGCGATGAGGTCGTAATCGCAAGAGACCCGGTCGGTATAAAGCCGGTATATTATGTAGAAGGGGAAGGGAGTGTTTATTTTTGCTCTGAGAAGAAGGGGCTTTATGATATTGAAGGTAAAATCGGAAGTGTACCACCCGGAAAGATATTGAGGGTAAATAAGGCGGGAATATCTATGCATCAGGGCGTGAGAATCGAGCGACCACAAATCGATATTACAGATCATGATGAAGCTGAGACCTTGTATAAAGAGGCGTTAACTGATGCGATTATGAGGATGTTACGTGGTTTAGGCAGAGATAAAGTTGGGATAATCTTCTCTGGTGGTGTAGATTCTGTACTGATTGCAAAGATCATATCGGATTTCGGATGGAATCTCAAATGCTACTGCGTGGGTAAAGAAGGCTCAGAGGATACAAAGAACGCGGAAAAGGTAGCTAATGATTTGGGATTGGATTTACGCATAATTTATATAGATGAGCGGACCGTGGAGGCAATACTCCCCGAGATCATCGAAACCATCGAGATAAACGGTCTCCTTCAGGTAGAGGTCGCGGTTCCAATGTACCTTGCAGCAAAGGCGGCATCTGAAGATGGAGTGAAAGTGGTGTTCAATGGCCAGGGAGCGGATGAGTTATTCGCAGGTTATTGGTGGTATAAGGATGTTGTAAGCGAGGACGGGTTCTTGAAACTTCACGACAAGTTATGGGAAGACATTGACTTAGCCTATGACGATACGCTTGAAAGAGAAGACAAGGTTACGATGGCCCATTCCGTTGAGTTAAGGGTTCCATATTTAGATAGAAATGTTGTGCAATGTGCAATGAGAATTTCGCCGAGACTTAAGATAAAGGATGGCGAGGATTTAACCCGGAAATGGGTTCACAGAGATGTTGCTGCTATGCTTGGTGTGCCGCACTACACGGCGTATCGAGCGAAGGATATGGCGCAGTCAGGCTCGGGTGTGCATAGTCTGGTAAAAAAGGTTGCAGAGGACTACTTTGAGGGGGAAACGGTTAAAGAGGTTGTGCTTGTAGATAAGGGCTCGAACTACCGATACCTGGATGATGATTATGGAACACCGGAGATGCGGGCATATATGCATGAGATAACAAAGGTAAATTAATGCCTTGCTTGGTTCAGAAAACAAACGTGATATACGAACGGATATAAAAATATGGCGAAAGAGAAGATATTGATAGTGGAAGATGAGGTCGTTGTCGCCGGGGATATATAATCCCATTGTCTATCTTACTACTTATGTGGATGATCAAACGGTAGAGCGAGCAAAAGTAACCGAGCCCTTTGGCTATCTTCTACAACCGTTAGAAGAAAGGGAATTACGCACCACCGTCGAAATAGCTCTTTATAAGCATAATTTTTGAGGGGAAAAATGAGAATAAACATCGTGCAGACAAACTATGATCCTACGGAGATAGAACGGCTTACAGAAATATTAAACGATGTGGGAGGAGGGATAACCTGCTTTCCTGAGTGTTTTGCACTTGGAAGAAGCGGTGTCGAAACCTTGCAGTATTTAAATAAGGTGAGTGATGAAACAGAGAGGATTATAGAAACAGTAAAAAAGACTGGGAAAACGGTTATACTCCCGTTAATCGAATGGCACCCAGTTATGCGGAACAGATTCTATAACACAGTCTATGTGATTCACAACGGCGACGTAATCGGCACCTATAGAAGAGTGGTTATACATCCGATGGAAAAGCCATTTATTCAATCAGGCAAGGAGTTCCCGGTATTTGAATTCGATGATACCACTTTTGGAGTACTGATATGTTTTGAAATTGCGTTTCCAGAACTTACACGGATAATCGCACTTAAAGGTGCCTCGCTCATATTTGTTCCATCAAGCGCGCCAGAAGAGGCTGATTACTTGTGGGAAGCGAGACTGAAAGCGCGGGCTATTGATAATCAACTCTTTGTAGTTGGCGTCAATAGATGTGGAGAGATTGGCAACGAGCGATATATCGGGAGAAGTATGGTCGTTTCACCACGCGGAGAAACCATCTATGCGTGTAAAAACGAGGAGGAGATTGCCTCCGTTGATCTCGATTTGGAAGAGATCGTAAGAGAGCGGGGGAGTGAGCCCACATTCAGTGAATTTGAGATCGTGGTATATGACAAATTTTTGGAACGCTTTAAAGAGGTAAGAGAATAAGATAATTTTCAAAGTAAAACCGTTAACGGATAATTTTTATCTAATGAATGGTTTGTTTAAATGTTGGATTTAGAGATTAGCATCATTTTTGGTGCGATGTGTCTAATTTGATATGCATTCTACTCCGTTTATCCATTATAACCGTAGCCAGTTCATCTCTGTTCTCTTCTACAACTTCCAGTATCTCGAACGTGCTCTTTATGTGCCGTACCAACTCGTGTGCTGACCGCTGATGAACTGAGACAATTAGCTGCTTATCACTATTCATTGCTTTTTCTACCGCTTCTATGAATCGTCGGGACTTCAACTCCATCGGTCCGATTTCATCTATGATGATTATACGTGGTTCGGAACGTGTGAGCGCATTATTTATCGAGTGCGCACCTATGGCATCCAAATCCGTTAGATTGACGGTATATTCTCCCACTTTTGGGCCGCTCTGGTGGAGCTGCACGTGAGCCAAAATACCCTTCTCTCCGGTGCTTATGTTCTCTATAGAGAATCCAACTCTTCGCCCTCCTTCATGGATGTCGGACGTGAGCATACCACCCACAGCTATGCCTTCCGCTTTCAATCGCCTTATCACTTCCTTTATAATCGTTGACTTCCCTATTCTCGGCTTCCCCGTTATTCCTAATCTGAGGTTCACAGCTATACCCTCCTCCATAGCTTACTTAACTTAAGGCGTTCTCCGTGACATGATTTGATTATATCCTACATAACGATTGGCGCGTGTACAGAAAAAGTGCTAAGGTCAGGATAAAGAAGATGACAGTGGGTATGAAGGAATATGAGATGTCAAATAGGTAAACGACGAGTGACGAACCGACAGGCCCTAACATTAATCCTAAGGTCTTCACAAATTCAAATATACCGGAATAAGCGCCATATCTTTCCCGCGGCACAATATCCGTGATTCGTGCCTCTATTAACGGATCTACGAGGGTCGTGCCAAGCGATATAATAAATATCGTTGCTAAGAGGCTTGAAAGTGACTGCAGAAATCCTAAGGGTATGATAAAGATAGTGGAAATTACGAAACCAAGACAGATCAATTTGGTTTTACCAATCTTATCCCCTAACTTACCAAGCGGTATTTGGAAAAGCAGGTAAGGAGCGGAAGAGATAGCTATCCAGAGTCCTATTATGAAGGGGCTGTAGCCCAGGTAGTGAAGGAACAACGGACCGAAAATCCATTTCACAGCATACCAGAAGTAAAGCGAGAGGGTGCCGAGCGCCAAAACTTTGAGTTCTCTCTGCCGCAAGAACTCTGTCAGTAATGCAAAAAATTCGTTCTCCTCCACTGATACTTCGCTCTCAGGATTTCTATTTTCATTCCAGTGATCATCTTTCAATTCGAGTGCCAGGATCACGGGTACGAAGAACAGAATAGCGGCAAAAAAGTAAGGGGTTCTCATTCCAAATTGCTCTGCCAGAAACCCACCGATTAAAGGACCTATAAGCCAACCTGCACTTGCAAAGGTGCCGAAAACAGACCTGAACTCGCCTCTCCTACCCACCGGGGAAATATCTTTAATAAACGCCTCACCGGCAATCCAAGCAGGGGCCATGGCAACACCAAATGCTATTTGCAATCCTATTAAAGCATAGAGACTGGTATTCAGGAAGAATACGAAAAGAACGGCTGATAGGAGCAGGAACGAAGCGATTAACAATCGTTTCCTTCCGCTTTTATCAGCAAGGACACCAACGTGGAGGCTGAAGGCCATTCCGGCAAGAGAGGGTAGCGCAGCAACGAGCCCCACCAATTCCGCTTTTTCGAGAAAAAGCTCCAGGTACAGGGGATGAATGGTGATGACAGCGCCTATAAATGTGCTGAAGAGGAGAAAGATCGTGGAAAATAGGAGTAACTGCAGAGGGAGCTGTGCGTTCGGCTGTCGGTCTAATTTTGGCTTGAACATAAACATACAACACCTTTTCAGCTAAAAAGAATTATTATAGTGCAGTAAGAAGTCCAAGTTCCAGGTACAAGTTACGACTATGAATGTAGAAGAAATTGACGAGTGGGTGGAGCAAGCGTTTAAAGCGGATGTAGAAGAATTCTCCGCATTGATTGCAGAAGCGAAGGAACTGTTGGCGGAGGAGCACCGATTCCGAAACGGCAGCGGATTGGTGCGCATCGATCCTTACACCGTGAGGAGTGTGGTTGTTATCGGCGATATTCACGGTGACCTTGAAAGCCTGGTCCATATATTAAAGCAGCGAGAGGTGGCAACTGCTAATAGAATTATCTTCCTTGGCGATTACGGCGATCGGGGCGAGGAAAGCGTTGAGGTGTACTCTGTGATTTTAACGTTGAAGATGTTAGCAGGGCGGGGAGAGCGCGTCATACTGCTACGGGGTAATCACGAAGGCCCACCGGACATGCCATTCAGGCCACATGAGCTGCCCATGTTCTTTGTAAGGAAATATGGTGAGCGGGGGAAGGCATTATACAGGGCCGTAAAGGAGCTGTGGGTGTATTTACCGCACGCCGTGCTGGTTACGGGTCGCTACCTGATGGTGCACGGTGGTGTGCCTTGCAATATAACCTCGCTTGATGATGTTGCGTATGCCCATGAAACGCATCCATCATCGAGCACCTTTAAGGAGCTATTGTGGAGTGATCCGATTGAGGCTAACGGCTGTTTCGAGTCGGTACGCGGTGCCGGCAGGATGTTTGGTGAGAATGTTACCGATGAAGTACGTCGTATTTCGGGTGTGAAGACCATTATAAGGAGTCACGAGTCGTGCGAGGGTGTCGCCGTGCGCCACGGAGGGATGGTTCTAACGGTGTTCTCACGAAAAGGCGCGCCGTATTTCAACAATCGAGCCGCATATTTGCTGTTAGATGAAACCATGCTGCGAGAGGCAAAAGATGCTAACGAGCTGGAGCGGACTGCTACGAGGGTGTGGTAATCATGATGCAGGATCCAAGATACAAGTTCAGGGCTGCATATTGTATCCTCAGAATCTCCTGTGAAAATCTGTGTGATCTTGGAGTTATAAAGGTGGGGTGCTGAACAAATACAAATATCCAAACTACGATGCTTGAACCGAAACGGAACGTTTCCGATCAACAAACCTCGCAGCGAGTAGACCTATCTCATAGAATATTACTAACGGGAAAGCGACGATGAGCTGACTCACGACATCAGGCGGTGTAAAAAAAGCAGCGAGGACGAACATTAGCACGTATATGTATCTCCGATATTCCTTTAGCGTAGCGATGGGAACGAGTCCAGAATGAACGGCAAAGACGATAAAGATAGGAACTTCAAACGCTATCCCCAGTATGAGCGTTATTATGATGACGAACGATACAAATTCGTATATGGAGTACGTGGCGACAACCCCTGTTGCTGATGACATGTAGTAGAGATACTTTAGGACAAAACGCAACATAAGGAAGTAAGAATAGCTTACCCCTATAATAAACAGAGAAACGGCAGAACCCAGCAATAGAATGAGGTGTGATTTTTTCATTGGATTCTTTATTCCCAATCGCACTTTCAGGGTCTTGTAGACATAATAACATACAAGAGGGACAGCAAGTATTACGCCGATGACCAGAGCTATCTTCAACTTCAGCATGATCACCTCCACGGGAGAGATATAGATGAGCGTTGCACCTTCAGGGAGGAGGTCTTGCTTCATCTTCTCTAACACGGGATCTAAAAGTTGAAAGGAAACAAAGAATCCCGCAAGCATAACGGCAAAAATGAGTATGAGTTTTTTCTTTATTGCCTCTGTTATATATCCTAACTCCTCAAAAATACCTGCCATCTTCAATTGCCCCTATTATTATGAATGAAGAGATGATAAAAGCTAAAACTGCGGTGAACGCGAAAGAGAAAATGCGGAGAACTGACGATGAGGCTCTGAGTGTAGATGGCCCGATAGGAGACGATGAGATTCCGATATTAGAGCATCTTGTGGAACTACGAAAAAGACTCATCGCTGTTTTAATCCCTTTTTGTATTGCCACTATGGTCATATATCCCTTTTCAAACATTTCGCTTCGCTACTTATTATTCCATAACCTCTTTCCTGAAGAAATGGCTATGTTTGTTTATAGCCCGATGGAATGGATAAGTGTGCGGCTTTTGTTCTCCTTTTTATTCGCTTTTTCTGTTACGATGCCCTTGCTATTATATGAGATTTTCGCTTTTATGCGGCCCGGGTTATATCCTTCAGAGCGTAAATTTTGCCTGATGGTTGTTCTCCCCTCGCTCTGCTGCTACGGAATCGGTGCGGTCTTCGCCTTTTACTTCGTCCTTCCTCTTATCTTCAGCTATCTCATCCACTACTCCGGTGATGTAGCACAGGTTGCACTTTCTGCAAAAAAAATCTTTTCTATCATTCTTTACACTGCGGTGAGCTTCGGACTGATCTTTCAAATCCCTTTCGTAATGATCTTAGCGGTAAAGCTGAAGATAGTCACGCATTCGTGGCTCAGGGATAAGAGAGTGATAATCTATGGGCTGATACTGGGCATTGCCTTCTTCGTCATCGCGGATCCCACGGGTATTTCAATGATCATGGCGCTGGTGTCAATAGTACTGTTTGAGTTTGGATTGTTGATAACACGATATATCGGGCGTAGCCGTAGAAAATAAAATAAAATCATGGCAGAACTTTTCGATAAACTTTATATATGCCTGCTAATATTATATTACACACGTTAGAAGAAGTTAAGGTAGGTGGTGCAAAAAGCGATGCTTGGTCCAACTGAGATGCTGATAATAGCAGTAGTGGCAATTGTTTTGTTATTCGGCGCAGCGAAGGTGCCGCAGCTTGCCAAGTCTTTTGGGTCGGCAATGGGGGAGTTCAAGAAAGCGAAACGTGAATCGGAACTGAACCTCAAGAAATTCGAAGATTCCATAACCGGCGACGAAGAAGCAACACCGAAAACGGCGGCAAAAGCGGAGACGAAGCCTGAAGCTGTTGACATAAAAGAAGTAGCTGCGTATATGGGCATAGATACCGAGGGGAAGACCGAAGAGGAGTTAAAAGCGGAAGTTCAGGCAAAGATGAAAGCCTCTAAGTAGGAAAAGGAATAGATTGATTGATTAAATAAACTCCTTTGATCGCTCTGCGTTTGTTACGCGGAACGCAATGCAAAAGGGCGGTTTTTAACCGCTTTGCCACAGCCAGCATAAGCAGGGAATCCGGTTGATATTTTCTTTTCATAGCGATGAGAAGCCCATATTCACTGGCTCAACCGCTTCTTTAACGATACGTTTTATCGTTTCCTTATCTGAAAAAACGATGAATTACTAAAATATTTCTTTCGGAAGTTTTATATTTAAGCTAAGCGGAGAATACTGCCACAGATGAGTATGGATAATAGTGCGCTGCGTAAGGAGGAAAAAAGAAATAGTATAATTAAGAGATAGAGATAATGAGATAATACGAAAGAATGACTACTGTTGGTGAAATTGGAAGGGTCGTTGTTGTGCCTGCTCACTTACACGCAGGCAACATGGACTTAACCGGCGACCTTGGAAGACTTTACGGTACCGCGGGCTTCACTATTGAGTACCCGCGAACGGTCATAGAAGCCGTCAAATCAGACAAGATTACGGTCAGAGGAGAGGACAGAGAGAACGCAGAAAGATATGTGCGTGCATTCACGGAGAGATTTAATGTTGAAGGTGGGATCACAGTTAACGTCAAGGAGACCATCCCCAAACATCTCGGCATGGGATCACAGACCGCGCTTGCATTATCAATAGGTCATGCGTTAGCAGAGATCTACAACCTATCTGTTGATAGAGAGGAGATGGCTATCGCGCTCGGAAGATCAGACATCGTTGCCCTCGGTTTCAACTCGTTCCAAACCGGAGGCTTCATCGTTGACGGTGGATACAAGATGAAAGACAAAGGCAGGAGGGTTCCACCCTGCTTATTCAGGTATCCGATACCAGAAGACTGGCTCTTTGTCGTTTGCATACCACATAAGCCGATACCGGAGATACTGAAGATAAAAGAGAACGAGGAAGAGATACTCAACACTCTGAAGCCGATGCCGGAGCAGATGTCTGACCGCCTCTCAAGGATAATGCTCATGCAGGTTATGCCCGCTATCATGGAACACGACATAAAGACGTTCGGGAAATACATAACAGCGTTCAACAGCCGCCTTGGAGGGTTCTGGAGCGGTTTCCAGGAAGGTAACACCTACTGCGACCCCGTCGTCGAGGCAGGGATAAACATACTCTTAGACAAGGGCGCTTATGGTGCGTGCCAAACTTGCTGGGGTCCAACGTTCTATGGGATCGTTGACAACGGAGCAATCGCACGAAAGCTTGTTGAGAAACTTGATGATCTTTTAGAAAAAGAAGGTGGAGGAGACGTCTTTTACACTCCGGGCAACAACGAAGGAGCAACAATAAGGAAATGGTAACCGCAATTGGAATAGACCCGGGGACCAAGAGCATGGACGTCTTTGGCTTTGATGATGAGACCGATGAGGTCGTTATGGACCTTGCGATACCACGGGTTGAGGTAACGAAGAATCCTGAAATCGTGTTGGATGCCATACGTGAAATAGACATGGAGATTGGTGTAATCGTCGGGCCAAGCGGCTACGGGCTGCCAATGGTAAAAGCTTCTGAAGCAAAGGACGCAGAGATCAATGCCGCAACATTCATGACGAAAGCAGACGTTGCGAGAAGGCTTAACATCGTCGGGTTACGTGAGTTGATGTTCCTCATGAAGAAGTCAAACCTCAATATCTGGTTTCCTCCTGGAGTCATCCATTTACCGACTGTGCCGGAATACCGGAAAATTAACAGGATAGACATGGGAACAGCAGACAAGGTCTTCACCGCAGTTTCCGGGATAAAGGATCAAGCAGAGAAATATGGTATCGCTTACTCAGAGACCTCGTTCATCGCACTTGAGATTGGCTTCGGCTATACGGCTGCGTTGGGAATAGAAGACGGTAAGATAGTTGATGGCGTCGGCGGTACTATAGGCGGAGTAGGGTACATGGGCATGGGCGCAATGGATGGCGAGCTTGCATACGCCTTAGCAAACACTGTCGCGGATTTTTCAAAGATGATGCTCTTCAACGGCGGTGCAGTCTCAATTTCAGGGATAGATCCGCAGAAAGTTTCTATCGAGGAATTCATTAGTCTCGCACGAAAGTCAGAGCAGGTGAAACTTGCCTATTCCGCTATGCTGGAATCAATAATCAAGGATACGTATCTAATGCTTTCATCCGTGCGGAAGCCAAAAGAGATATTACTTAGCGGACGGTTCACGAGGATCGAACCTTTTGTCCAGGACGTAACAGCCATGCTGCAGGATCATCTCAGCGAGTTCGGAATCGAAGCAGAGGTAAGAACTTTGACAAGGACGGGCAGTGAGGTGAAAGAAGCTGCGGAGGGCGCGGCGATCATCGCAAACGGCATAGCAGGCGGGAAATACGAGAACCTTATAGAGACTATGGAGCTGCGAAAGAGCTCAGGCGGGGTATTCAGTCACATCTACCTCGATAAGGAAACGCGAGAACGGATAGAGGAAACATTTACCCGATAAATATAAACCCACAGGATATTGAGTAATTACCAGAGAGGTGATTTTATTTTATGACACGAGCAGCGGGTATTGATCCGGGCACGAAGAGCATGGATATATGCGCGATTGAGGATGGCGTAGTGTTTTATGAAAACCCACTTGATAACGTTGAATTAGCAAAAGAGCCGGAAAGGATAAACGATGCGTTACGAGAAGTGTTTCCAGTGGATCTCATTTCCGGACCTTCCGGGTATGGCGTTGAGCCTACGCGAATAGAAGAGATTCCGGAAAGCATCTTCGAGGAGTGGTATTACAATTATATCTTGCTGACAACAAAGGCGGATATTCTGAAGGGGATAGCGGACGGCGTCTTTGGTGCGATACTGTACAAGAACATGACTGATTTCTCGGTATGGATGAGGCGAGAGAAGTTCCCGGTTATGTTCATACCCGGAGTGATAGAGCTGCCTACCGTGCCCTATTACCGGAAGATAAATAAGCTGGATATGGGCACTGCGGACAAGTTAGCCGTGACTGCTCTTGGCGTTCATGACCAATCGAGCCGGTTAGGAATCCCATATTCAGACGTGTCATTTATACTCGTTGAAGTTGGCTTTGGCTACAATGCGGTTATGGGCGTAGAAGGCGGCCGAATAGTGGATGGCATAGGAGGATCGAATTTCCCGGGTATCGGGTTTTTAACGCTCTCCGCGGTAGATGGCGAGCTGGTGCAGCTTATCGGAAATTGGGAGCGTAAGGACGTATTTGAAGGTGGCGTTGTATCCGTTACCGGCGAAATGGATCCAGACGCATTTGTAAGCAGGAAAGACGCTAAAAATGAGATTGCGTTTGACGCGATGATGGAAGGCATAGAAAAAGCAGTTGCAGAGATGACGGTATCGGTAAAAAATCCAAGAGAAATTCTACTTTCCGGACGGTGGACGAAACTGAACGAGATAAAAAAGGAGTTGATAACGCGACTTTCGGATTACGCGGACGTGCGCGCATTAGGGTTCCTGGAAGGTGCGGAAAAGACGAAGGAAACGGCTCAGGGGTATGCTATAGTTGCAGACGGGTTAGCTGGAGGTACCTTCAAACAGTTGATCGAGTGGATGAAGATAAACGAAGCTAAAGGGACTGCTCTGGATTATATTCATCATCCTAAGTTTGAAGGAGTGCCACAGAGGTTCGTGCGGTTTAAATAGGGAGTGCGGTTCGGTGTGTATGCATTCAGATCTTATGAAGCTTCGATTGATTGGTAAGGTACATGAGCAGTCTCACATCGGTTTTTATGGTAACGTGCTCAAATGACTAACTAATACCGAAAGTAAAGAAGGGAGGTCAATGGCGATGAAAAAGGAAATGAAATTTGGTACGTTATGTGTTCATGCTGGAGAAGCGCCAGATCCTTCGTACGGAGCGCATACAACGCCCATATATCAAACATCAACCTTTGTATTTGAGACTGCTGAGCAGGGCGCGGCACGGTTTGCGGGAGAAGAGGAAGGATATAC
>JAENXH010000019.1 GCA_016649585.1 Methanosarcinales archaeon | reverse complement strand
CAGATTTTTCGAAATGAAAAAGGTGGATTTTTGTTAATATGTGCGCTCAAATTGAATTAACTGTCAAATTCAGGTTGGTAAAGGTCCAGAATCAAAGGCATGTGATGCATTTATTTTTAAATGATCTCCATTAATAACTTCTTCAATTTGGATATAAAAAGAAGGAGCATGTGGTGAGCTGAACCCGCCGAGCATCGCGATAACAACAGCAGCAATCACAATTGTCGCCGCAGCCATAAGAATAACGCCGATAACCGGCTGTACCGCTCTCTTGTCCTTACGAAGTTGCGAAGAGTTCTTGCTTTTCATTTTTTAGCTCTTCAGATTATAGCTGCGTCACTTAAGTACAGAGCCGGTGTTTAAATAAAATTTGCTGTTGAATATGTGTGCATCAATATATCCGGAATAAGGGGGGGTATTTATTAGAATTGCTTACATTTACGTTCTTGATAAAAAATAGATAAAGAGGACAGTTTCATGTCCTCTCCGTCGTGCTTCTTCGTCCTTCTTTTTGAAGATCGGCTGTGGACTTACTTACAGCCCTAACACCTCTTTAAGCTTGAACTGGTATTTGCCCAATGTACCGCCGAAGTTACCTGCGGTTATCTTCACCACGCCCGGAACCTTAACCGCCGCTTTTATTCCTACTTTCATTGCTTCTTTAACCGCTGCCTCGCTAACACCGTCTATCACTATCTCGAAAACGCCATTTACATCCGCTGGCAGCTCAGACCCTTCTATCTTGTCCTTGAGCGTTGGGCAATACTTCTCATTCACCGTTGCATGCATGAACTTGTACTTCAAAGAGCCCGTTTTTGAGCCCGATGCAACAACACCGCCGGTAAAAGGAGTTATCGTGCCTTCGACCTTGCCGATGGCCGCAACGGCATCCTCAGCCGCTTTCAACGCTGACATCTGGTCCTTCGCGAGTATGAAGAAATTCCCACCGGCAACTCCTGGCTTTGCTCCTAAGTTCTTCTCCACCACGAATTCCCCACCCATTACAGGAATCTTCGCCACTGCTCTACCACCAACTTCCTCCTCCGACTCAAACCCGTCACCAAAGAATTTTAGCTTGAAGCCCGTATTGAACTCCTTCTCGGCTTCTTCCGCCTTTAGGCCGTTAAAAGCCGATGCAGTCGCACAGGTAAGCACGCACTGTCCTATCCTCGCAAGCAGTTGCTCATCAAGCGCCTTGTAGCCAAATGTGCAGATAAGTATAGCAACGCCTGGTCTCCCATCCGGAGTCTCTTCTGTAGGTATTATTACATCCACGCCAGCTTCTGCCGGGCACATTATCACCGATGTGCCGAACCCCGTCGTCTCTTTCGCCGCCACCATCGCCCATTTCTCGTTCACCGCCGTTATCAACACACGTGCAACCTTTATCGGAAACGCTTCAGCAAATGTATCTTCTATCTCTACTCCTTCTAATTCCATCTTTTTCCACCTTGATGAAGGAAGAGGGTAGCGAAGTACTAAAAGCTTTCTATTTTTATCTATTTTCTATCTACCACCGCTCGGCTCTTTGAATTTTTATCCACATTAAGAAAAACGCCGATACGACGTAGATAGTCCGCCGAGAAACCCCGACCATGAATCAGTAATTCTATCAAGTCTTCTACCTCGTCTATATCCGCGCTGATAAAGAATGAATCGTAAACAGCATGGCTCAAATTCCTCCTCTTCGCTGTTTCTATATGCTTGGAAAAGCTCAGGCCATAATAAGCGACAGAGAAAGCGTACGGTCTTCGCAAGAATAAAGCGTTTGTGCCTCCTTTTCGCCCTGGTACGATCACCACCACCTCCTCATGCTTGATAATTTCATTTATGCTTTCAGGCGTAGTCAGCGGGACATCAGCCATTAATATCAGCGTAGGCTCTTTTTCCTCTGTTATCGCCTCGTTTAGCACTTCGTTTAGCCCCCTTTCGTCCTCTCTAACACTCACCTTTAATGTTGAGGTTAAGTCCAACGCACCATTCAACTGCGCTTCTTTTTCTATTTCATCCCGTGAGCCGGTTGTAATTATCTCCACCTCGTCTATTTTCGACTCTGACAACGCAACTAAAACATCTTTCAGCATGCTTATGGCAAGTTCTTCTCTTTCGTTCTCGGTTAAAAAATCGCCCAATCTCAATTTTGCGCCTTCCTTCTTAAATGGTATAATTGCCTTCACGCCCATAACGTCCACATTTTTTAAAAAAATATTCCTATAATTGGCTACTACGTCGGAAACTAAAAAAAGGTCCTTTTACGTTACTTTAGGTTTTGATGTGGTAATTAGGATTCGGTGGACTGCTCGTTCAGTCCATCAAGCACACTCTCGCACTTTTTGCGCATTATCCTCGCCGCTTCTCCTATTATCGTATCCACTGGCAAAGCGCCATCACTCTCAACAGTAAAAAGTAAAGAGTTCTTATGCTCTTCGTCTGGCATATCTTTGTAGCTACAGGCAGTAACAGGCTGCCATTTCGCATGCTCTTTCCCTCTGCCCAGTTTTGCTATCGCTTCGAGCGCTATCTTTTGCCGTGCAACAGATTTCATACTGCCAACTTCTCTCTCCGATGAATTCAGCTTCACAATCGGTATATTTCCAAACGCAGCCTCCACGTTGGGCTCAGACGAGATGAGCTCCTTAGAATAAACCATCGTGTACCCCTCTCTTGCAGGGCTTATCGCCTTTAACGTCAGCGAAACCCGGTCATCAGCACCATAATCACTAAGGTCCGTCTTCAAGGGTATAAGAGCTAACCGCAGCGCTAATTGCTCATCGTATAATAAAGAGGTGTTCTCATGGATGTTCACTTCATCAATTGCCAGCTTCGGCACTTCTGCAATCATTGCTCTCCTCAGTGCATTTGCAAAACGCAGATTCACACCAGAAAGCATGAATTTTACTTCATTTTCCCCGCGGTCCAATATTTTTACGTCCATTTCAAACTTTTTGCTCCGCAATCGCGGGCTCCGCCCGCATCCTCGCAAGCCCTGAAAGGGCTTACTTTATTAAAAACGCTTGCGCCATTTTTGCAAGCAACAACATTTGCTAAAAATAATATAAATAATACTAAACTCTTCTTCCTCGCTTGCCACCGGGACGCTTTGTGCCGTCGTGTGGTATCGGCGTCACATCCTCTATTCTGCCTATTCGCAGCCCAGCACGAGCAAAAGCCCTTATCGCTGCCTGCGCACCCGGAGCGGTCGATCGTGATTTACGCCCTGCCGCCGCTTTTACTTTCACTCGTATCCCTGTTATTTCCCGCTCTTTAAGTTTCTCCGCAAGTTGCACTGCCATCTGCATCGCGGTATAAGGAGAACTCTCATCACGGTCCGCTTTTGCCACCATCCCTCCAGAAGATTGTGCAATCGTTTCCGCACCCGTAATATCGGTGATCGTGATAATGGTGTTATTAAACGAAGAAAATATATGCGCTATTGCCCATCGCTCCTCGAACATTTTTATTCGGTTGCCTCCTCTACTTTCCCTTTCGCCTCTGCAATGATAGGCGCTTCCCCATAATAGCTGATTTGCCTTTCCTCCTCCAGGTCCACCACATAAGAAGGAATGGTAACCCGTCTACCATTAACCGCAATATGACCGTGAACGATAAGTTGTCTGGCGTGTTTTAACGAATTAGACAGCCCCTTTTTATGTACTCTTGTCTGTAGCCGCCTTTCCAGGATATCCTCTACGTTCAGCGCCAAAACATCCTCTAATCTCGCGCTCGCGCCTTCACTCGCCTTCAATATACCCCGCCTTCGTAAGGCCGCCAAGATGGCTTCTTTCTTCTGTAATGTATGTTCTGAGGGTTTCATCCCTGCTATCTCCGCTAAAATCGCTCTTATTTCCCTTCGGTATCTTTTTGTGACGCTTGCCACCCTCCATATCTCTCTCTTGTTCTTCAATCCGTACATCTCAACTAACTCTTTCTCCGCCTTTATCCTTGTCATCTCCCAAGGCCTTCTTGGCCTTTCATATCGCTTCTTGCTCTTCTTAGGATGTCCCATTTTATCTGCCTCTTTCTCTTGCCCCGCCCTTTGCCACTGCTGCTAATTGCTTCTTTCTTATTACGCCCACCACCAATCCTCTCCGTCCGGTTGATTTTGTCCTTTGTCCTCGCACTTTCAGTCCTCGTTCATGCCGTATGCCGCGGTAGGATCGTATCTTACGCAGCAAATTTATATCCTCTCGTAACTGCAACATATGATCCGCACCCATGAGATGCCTGTCCGAGCCGCTACGCAAGTCCTTCCTCCTGTTCAGCATCCACCACGGCAATCGCTTCTCAACAGTGTTAATAGCGCCCTTTAACTGCTCTATTTCATCGTCTGAGAGATCGCCCATCCTAACGCCAGGGTCTATCCCCGTGGAAATAACAATTACCTTCGCTACTCTCCAGCCTATTCCCTTTATCCCGCATAGTGAATGCACTACGCTCCTTTTACCATCTAAGTCCGCATCCAAGATCCTGACAATATGCTTGAATTCCTCTTTTTCTTCTTCTCTCTTCTCCGCTTCTTCACTCATTTTTCTTTTAGCACAGGTTTTCTTTCTTCTCTTCTGAAAAGAAAAAGTGTTGTTTCGCCGAGGAAGGGATTTGAACCCTTGAGTTCCTTTCGAAACACAGGCTATCTGGCCTTACGAGCTCCAGGCCTGCGCCTTACCGCTCAGCCACCTCGGCTTTACGCTTCCATCCCTTCGGATATATTCCGGGCTTCATAAGTACTTTCTTTGTTTCTACACATATACCTTTTTCCGCTTTGTACATATCTTCCGAGTTCAGCGTTGCTTCACCTCGACTTACTGCTTCCCCTTTCACTGTATATGTTACCACAGAATCTCCTATATTTATTCCTTCTTCTATCCTTGAAATCCCCGGGGCGGCGAGGTCCGCACCATGACATATCGCATCAACCGCGCTATCCTTTACAATTATACACGGAAGATGCCCGACCGCGTATTCCATTGGCATGATGAGACCCCGTAGAAGGCTCTCGTCCCCTTCCTCAAAAAAGACATACGCATCTTTCAAGTCTTGCAATTTCGTAAGAGTATCCTCACCGAAGGGATATGATCTCGTCCTTCGCAACTGCGACATATGCGCACCTACCCCTAATGCGAGCCCGATGTGATGGCAAAGCATTCTTATGTACGTCCCTGCCTCGCAACCCACTTTCATCAACACCTCCTTACCCTCTATCTCTTTTAGCTTGATGTAATGCACGGTTCTTGTCCTTATCTGCCTCTTGACCGCGGACTTCAGCGGCGGCTTTTGGTATATCTCACCCACGAATTCACCACTCACCTTCCTCAGCTTATCCTCGCTAACCTCTCTGTGCAGCTTCATCAGGCACACGTATTCCTTATCGCTAACAAAAGTATCGGCTAACTTCCTTGACGCTCCGAGCAGAACAGGCAGCACTCCCGTGACCTTCGGGTCAAGTGTTCCTGTATGCGCCGCCTTATTTATCTTCAATATCTCTTTCACCCACGCAACAACCTCATGGGAGGTTGGACCCGCAGGCTTATCTATAATCACCACACCTTTAGCGATATGCTCTTCTATCGTGCGAGATTCTGGTGCACAGCCGTATCGTGGGTCTGTAACAGCAGGAGTTTTTTCCAATTTGCATCTTTCTAACGGTTTATTCATTCTAAGTTTAATCATCGGACGTTCTCTTTTAATTCCCTTTCGATTAAGATCCCACTTTCTGTTTCCTTAATGAATCTAAATCCATTTCTTCTAAAAAAATTACTCGCATGGTCGTTATTTCTCTGAACGATACCCCTGACACAGTCCAAGTTATGATATCCTTTTAGAAGCCAACTTATGACTTCGGTTCCTGATCCCTTTCTCTGGAATTGCTCAACTATTTGTATCGAGTTGATAAAAATCTCCTTCTCCTCTTGAGGCTGCTCAAACCAAAAGTAACCGACACAACGATTATCTGCCTCAATAATCTTCTTTTCCCCTTCCGTTTTCCACAAATTTACGAAATTAGGTTCAACGTCCTTCTCCCAATCAGCATTCCATTCTTCTGTAACGATTCTTTCCATATTCTGGCGAGTTAAGTTCAATATAAAATCGAAATCTCCCTGGAGCGCATTACGGATTTTCATCTTTCTTCATAGATAAAGATATCCTCGATTTTCACGTCAAATAATCTCGCAAGTTTGAATGCCAGCTCTAATGAAGGGTTGTATTTTCTCTTCTCTATTGCATTTATGGTCTGCCTCGTTACACCCACTTTCTCTGCCAAGTTCCCCTGCGTTAAATCCTGCATCGCTCTGAATACCTTTAGTTTGTTCTTCATTTGAAACCCTTTTTATCGTAGTAAAAGCGGGATACAATGAATGAGATCATTCCAACAAACCAAACGATTGTAACAAACTCTCTGAAGTTCAGACTTAATGGAAAGTAGACATCTACGTACACTAAAACCGCTAAAATTCCTATGGTAGTCCAAAATGCATTGAAGCCCGCTTTTTCGTTAATTCTCATATATCTTTCGTCACTTGGAATCTCCGTTTTGGGTTTCCTTGCCCAATGTATGCCAATAAAAATTAACATCAAGCCCGATAAAATAATGCCCATTCCCAGAAACGCCAGATCAAATACCGCAAGTAAAACTAAGCCAAGGATTATAATCCCCGAACCTACAACGAAATAATCTTTGAATCTTTTCAATTCTTTCTTCCTTTATTTTTTCCCATCTTCATCACCCCTATAGCTCATTTTACTTTATGTAAACGTATACATACTTAGAGTACATAAAACCTTCTATTATGTAAATATGTTGTGGCTTTATATGGGGTGAATAAGTATCTTCCCTCCGCCGCTCCTTTGCTTTCTAATAAATCCAAAAAAAATTCCCGCACTCCTTTATTTTTGCTTTTATCATCACCGGATGGGAGTTTAGTTATAACAATTCATACAACGTATCTCTTCTCTTAGGTGTTCTCCCCGCGTCCTTTATGACCCGCTCGAAGTCCTCTGGACTCATATACTCACCCGCCGGCGAACCTGATAACCGTGAGATGTTCTCTTCCATTAACGTCCCACCCATGTCATTTACACCAAAATAAAGCATCTTCTGTGCATCGCTCACACCCAACTTCACCCAAGATACCTGGAGATTGGTGCAGTATGGATGGAGAATAACCCGGGCAAGCGCATGGACAATTGCATCTTCTAAAAAGGAAAGGGGTCGCTTCACCATTCGTCCCAATTCATTGTTCTTTTGCATGAACTTCAACGGTACAAACTCGGTAAATCCGCCTGTCTCCCTTTGGATCGCCAGTATCTTTAATATGTGATCTATTCTGTCCTCCAATGATTCTATATGCCCGTACAGAATTGTTGCCGTTGATGGAATTCCCAACCGATGCGCGGTTTTTATTACCTCTACCCATTTCTCTGTTTTTAGCTTCTCAGGGCAGATTATCTCTCTTATAGAATCGTCAAGTATTTCCGCGGCCGTTCCCGGCATAGAATCCAAACCCGCATTTTTTAATTCTTTCAGTACCTCCGCTTCGTTCAGTCCGGAATTTTTTGCTATATGGCAAATCTCCATCGGCGAATATGCGTGTATATGCACATCAAAATGCGATTTTATGACCTCAATAATTTCACAATAGTCATCCACCACGAGATCGGGGTGCAAACCGCCTTGAATACAGATCTCCGTTGCCTCGGTATTCACCGCTTCTTCAACCTTACTCAAAATCGCATCCATACCCAACACATATCCTCTCTCCTTCTCGTCCCGAAAAGCACAAAACTTACACGCACCCACGCAGATGTTTGTGAAGTTTATGTTCCTGTTCACCACATAGGTAACAACATCGCCGTTCTTCTCCTTCCGCAACTCATCTGCAATGCAGAACAAATAAAAAGGATTATGTGCTAAACATATCGCATCCTCTCGCTCAACTCTACCCGCTCTTATTTTCTCGTATAGCGCATCAAAATCAAAATCGTCTTTCATGTGTTTGACGTGGAGTATGCTTAGCCTTTCTCTATACTCACTATTCCCGTTATTATCTCTCTGTTAAAGTCGAATACCGTTGCTGTCTCTTCACCATTTGTTATCCGCAATTTCTTGCTCGCATCCACCTCACCTATGATAGAAGCCGCTATCTCTGCGTCCTGGAATATTTTTATACATTCCGCTCCTTTTTCCTCAGTCTCGACCGTGAGCACAAAACCAGTTCCTGGATACATCTTTAACCACTGCGCAAAAGATATTTCTTTCGCATCCGGTCTTGGCACCTTAGTCGGCTCTACAAGCGCTCCTACACCTGAAGACTCGAGTAACATTCCAAGCGTGCCTAACGTGCCGGGATTGCTTATGTCTTTCCCCGCGGTTGCTAACTTTCTCTCCCCTATCTTCACCATGGTCTCCAATTGTTTTTTTATCACTGCCGGAGACTTTTTCGTTGTGGTGTCCCATGCCAGATTGTAGTTTGGAGATACTCTGCCATCAAGGTCAATCGCAACCAGTACCCTGTCACCTGGTTTCGCACCACTTGAAAATATAATACTATCCCGTTTTACCGTTCCCACTATACCAACGTCAAGTGCATCATAAACAGTGTCCGGATGTAAATGCCCCCCTACCATGGGCACGCCGAATTTTTTCACGCCGTCTTCCATCCCTCTTCCCAGTTCCAGGCATACATCCTTATTCTGCGTTGATGCCAGATTCACCATTGCTAAAGGTGTGCCGCCCATCGCCGCTATGTCGTTCACATTCACAAGCACGGCGCAATAGCCCGCCCACCAGGGGTCTGCACTCAACAATTTACCCCAGATGCCGTCCACAGCAAGTAAAATGCAATTATTATCGTCAATTTTAAGCACCGCGGCATCCTCGCCAAAGCCCGTTATCGTCCGATCTCCTACTTTATCAGAATCACCCAGCCTTTTTACAAGATCGTTTATAGCCCTTTTTCGCTTCACGCCTTCAAAGTTTCTTAGTTCCTCAGCCAGCGATTCCAGATCTATTTCCTCTCTCGAGCTTACCATTTTTATTTATACCTGCATCTCTTTTATTATTCCCCTTATTTCTACTATATCCCTTATCCTAAGATCTGCAACATCAAAAACCTCTTTTGGTCTATCTGCTGCTTCTTGTAATGATAATACCGCAATATCTGCCTCTCGCATTGCAAGATAATCATTCCTATCGTCACCTACCATCATTACCTTATATTCATCCTTCAACTTCCCCACCAATTCCCTCTTATCCTCCGGCTTCATCGTTCCAAAAATATTTTCCGGCGGCACGTCGGGTAAATACATCGCCATCTCTTCACTCTCTATTCTATCACCAGATGCAATAAAAGTCTGAACACCCAACTCACGTAATTCTTTAAACAGTTTGAGCGTTCCGGGAAAAAGATTTATACCACCTGCAATTACATATCGGATCGTCTCTTTTACCATATCCACGATCAATCCTATTCCCAGTACCGGAAGAATGTCACAGCACCTCAACAGAGACACCGCCTCATGAACATCTCCCAGGTTGACGCTTTTATCCCTCAAAATTGCACCCAGCACTTCCTCATCGCTCACTCCTTCTCTTTTATATATAACCTTACTTTCGATTTTTTTCGCCTTCATTAAATCCGATAAGAAATTAGAGGGGTCTTCTTTCTCCATCGTTTCTTCGTAGCGTGTCTTCAAAACCACCATCGCACCACTTCCAAGCCTGTCGGTACACGTTATTCCCGAGACCCTGCTGCGCTTTGTCACCCCCCTCTCCATGTCTTTTATAATCCTGAAGGGCGCATATATAACGCCTGCACCATCAAAGACGACTGCTAAGCTTAACATTCCCTCTCCTTTTTTCCCTTCCATCCTTCTTATTTATCCCCGATTTTAAAAGTATCGTTGAAGTATACTACGATGGGTACAAAGGCTAATGCTAATATAAATACAATGAAGTAACTTACAGGTTCATTCAGATACAGAGATAAAATGGTGCAAGACTTGGTGACGGAGAAATGGGAAGACTTTCTGAAGCGGTATTATTGGGACGACATCATAGAACTCTCGAATTCTTATCCCGAAAAACGTAGTTTGCTCGTTAAATTCTCTGAGATGGATATATATGACTCTAATATTGCAGATATGCTTTTGGATGACCCCGATGTAATACTCGAATCCGCAACACGGACTTTACGAGAGATGGATATTCCTACCGGTGTTACTCTCGACGAAGCTAATCTGCGTGTAATAAAGCTTCAGAGAAAGGTGAAGATCAGGGATATTAGAAGCAACTATATCGGTAAGCTGGTAAGCATAGAAGGGTTGGTCACAAAAGCGACCGAGGTGAGACCGAAAATAGTCGAGGCGGCATTTGAATGCCCTTTTTGCCACCATATCTTTTCGATGGCGCAAGCTGGGAGCCAATTCAAAGAACCTTACGAATGCCCACAAGAGGATGGTGGATGCGGGAGAAAGGTACAGCGATTCTTATTAAGGGTTGATAAGTCAAAATTCGTAAACGCGCAAAAGGTACGGTTACAGGAGTCCCCGGAGGAATTAAGGGGCGGTGAATTACCGCAAGCATTAGACGTCAATCTGGAAGACGACATCTCCGGCGAAGTAGCTCCCGGCGATCGGGTAATTGTCACCGGTATTCTCAGGTCGTATCAGCGGGTAACCCAATTTGGGAAGAAGCTCTTCTTCGATATCTATCTTGACGGCAATTCGCTGGAACTCAAAGAGGAGGTGTTCGAAGAGATTGGGATAACGGACGAGGACGAGCGTGCAATAATGGAGTTGAAGGATCAGCCAGATGTGTATGAGAAGCTCGTAAAAAGCATTTCACCCTCCATATACGGTTACGACGAGATAAAAGAGGCAATGGTCCTACAATTGTTCTCCGGTGTCCCAAAGGAGCTGCCTGATGAGTCAAGGGTACGAGGAGATATACACGTGCTTCTCGTTGGTGATCCGGGAGTTGCAAAGAGTCAATTGCTCACCTACTTGGTGAAGTTAGCACCTCGTGGCTTATACACCGGTGGGAAGAGCAGTTCTGCCGCAGGACTTACCGCTGCCGCAGTTAGGGATGAGTTTGGAGAAGGGAGATGGACGTTAGAGGCAGGTGCTCTGGTGCTCGCGGACAAAGGGATAGCGGCGGTGGATGAGATAGACAAGATGAAGAAGGAGGACCGGGATGCACTCCACGAGGCGATGGAGCAGCAAACGGTTTCTATCGCTAAAGCAGGAATAATGGCGAGGTTAAATTCGAGATGCTCTTTGTTAGCTGCTGCAAATCCTATAGGAGGCCGGTTTAACAAATACGATCCGATTTCAAAGCAGATAAATATGCCTCCGACGCTGTTGTCACGATTCGACCTCATTTATACCATGATTGACCTACCAAGTGAAGAGCGGGACACGAAGACGGCGGAGCATATAATAGAGACACATTATGCGGGGGAACTGCTTGCACGGTTTGAGCATGGTGGGAAGATGGACGAGGAGTGGAAGGAGCGTTTCCGGGAGCAGGTAGAGGCGCTGAAGCCGGAAGTACCCAAAGAATTGTTGCGGAAATACGTCGCGTGGAGTAAGCGGAATGTATTTCCCGTGATGAGTGAGGAAGCGAAGAAGAAAATTTCAGGGTTCTATATCGGGCTCCGCAGGCAGGGCTATGAAGATGAGGAGGCACCCGTCCCTATAACGGCACGGCAGTTAGAAGCGCTGATTAGATTAGGCGAGGCGCGGGCAAGAACACGGTTAAGCGATACAATAACCGCTGAGGATGCAGAGCAGGTGATCAGAGTGGTCACTTTCTGTTTGAAGCAGGTTTTTGTTGATCCTGAGACGGGCAAGCTTGACGTTGATTGGGTTGCCGCAGGTACAACCAAATCCAGGAGGGACCGTGCAAGGTCTATAAGGGAGATAATAAAGGAGTTGGAGAAGGATTACGGCGAGGAAATACCAATAGATGAGGTGCTTGACCTCGCAGAGGAGGAAGGAATGGAAAGAGACAAGGTTGAGGAGATAATAGACGTGATGAAACGCGATGGGATACTGTTTTCGCCGGGAAGCGGTGTGATTAAGTTCGTGAGATAGGATAGAAGAGCAGTTCTGAGCATCAGAGCAGCATTGGTAAAACAACTGCGGCGGCGACAATTCCGACCAGTACCAAAGGTACAAGGATTGCAAGAATTACTGCGAAGATTGCAGTCTTCTGAGATAGCTCGTGGAGTACCATCACACCGAGGATTACTAAAATGAGTGCCCATATCGGAGCGAGGAGAACATTCGGTCCCGGAAGCCACCACAATATTAAAATTGGTGTTACGCCAAACGTAACCGCCTTCACTGTCTGCGTTAGCCCCTTTCTACCGCCAAGCAGGTACACCCAGATATGGAGCCATACAGCGATGTAGAGGACTGCAAGTATTCCTACGGCGATTATGCCCACAAAGGCCCCTACGCCAAGCAGAGGTGCGAATTTACCGATTCCCGATATCCCAACTACCCCTAGTATCAACACCACCGCAGTCACCGCAACAGCAACAATTGCTGCAACAATCGTCAATAAGGGGACGTAATATCTGGCAGCATCGCCAAGCGTCTCATCCTTAGATGCCGTAAACTCCTTCGTAGGATGGAACAAGAACCTGCGAATCCTTTCCAACACATCCATCAGTAACATAGTATATACTTAGCAGTAGGTCACACTATATAAAGCTTTCTAATTTTTCCCGCGATGTAAAAAAGCGAAACCTTTATATGCTGCATGTTCAAACAGAGATAAGTGTATCCTTTTTAAGATATAAAAAAGAATAGGACAAGAGGAGGAATAGAAATGGAAACAGCTGAGAAGGTTATTGTCGCATTGGTCGTGGTGATCACTGTTGGAGTCGTCGGTGGTGCGGCGATTGTAATGCCTGTAATGATGGAAGAGATGACGAAACCGGAGAGTTGCGGTAAGAACTGTCATGAAATGCAGCCCTTTTACGACTCCTTGGAGGAATCAGTGCATGAGGGCGTAAATTGTCACGATTGTCATCACTCACACCCGCCAGTCGAGGAAATGTTCATGTATATGGGTCACGCTACTCATCACGCTGAAGCGATGATTGTTGAAGGGATGATGGAAGGGAAGAGTTCAGACGAAGCTTTCGAGGAACTGGCACAGCACATTGAAGAGAAACCGCCAGCATCTCCAAAAAGCGAATGGTGTATGGAATGCCATGAAGAACGCAATGTTGAGATGGCGGAAACTATCTCAGGTGTTGACATTTCCTGCGCTAAATGCCATGATGGGACCAGAGCGTCCGCAATCAGACATACCGAACATCCGGTTGGTGAGTACAGTGGTTACGAGAACCCTGATTATACTGGCTATGAGTGTGTGGCGTGTCACAACGACCACGACATAGAAGCTACGGAAGAAACGTGTAATATCTGCCATCCACCGGATATGCATCCATAGCTAACTAAATCAACCCTTTTTATTTTTTTATTTTTCTAGCACGCGTGAGTTTATTCTTTATTCCAGTTAGCTCTTTTATTCGATTCAAAAGGCAATTATCAAATAGTCATTCTATACATACATAATGCTTCAACAGCCCCTACACTCTTCTCTCCACTTCAAGAGATCGCTGACAATTCCCGCTTTATACTCTTCCCCACAGATGAACTTGATCGGGTTTCAGATCGGGTGAGTCTGTGCCTTGTAGCCTAATCAGCCCGAGGGTTAAAATCCCTCCTCCCGTATCGGTGCAGAAGTCAACGGCAGGGTGTCCCTCGTGAGGGGGAATCTGAAGAGCCTGAGGCAGTCTTCAGCCCGAAGCGAAAGCGAACCAGTGGTGGGATATGCTAACGACGACCCTCCACATACTTGGGGAAGTTCGATGTCTCTATGGGGATGGATATACCGTAAATAAACGCGGCCCAAAAACGGGAAATTACCATAGGGAGTTAGCAGGTCTGCTTAGGGTCAGGATGAAGATGAAAGGGTGGTTAGGTGACCGAGG
>JAENXH010000199.1 GCA_016649585.1 Methanosarcinales archaeon | reverse complement strand
CCGAAGACGAGTCCATTATTCCGGAAGACATGTCCGCGGGCGAGATCGGTAAGTTTATTGGAGGCTTGTTTTGGTACTGGATAGACGCACTAAAAGCGGCATTTTCAACTTCAATTGTAATGCCAACAACAATTCTGACCAGTATCACAGGATAGGCGCTAGACGCCCTATGGCTACATTTTTGGCGCACTTGCGCATTTGAGAGATCTGGGAAGACTTTTTATAGCTTTTCTGCCGCTTCAAACCGTTCACTTAAAAATTCAGTGTCCAAAGAGGCGAGCAGCCAACCTGCACGTGGTCCTGACGACTTTCCCAATAATGCGATATAAATCGTCTTGAATACCTCCTTTGGGTCCATGTTGGTAGCTTGGGCAACTAAGTAGATTTCGTTATGCCAGTCTTCAGCACTTGTGGTCGGGAGGTCTTGTAAATACTCTGCCATGAATTTTATTGCTTTTTTTTGCGACTCAGACAAGTTTTTTAGTTCCTCTGTTGGTAACGCTGATTGCACTTCGAACTTTACGTGCGGAGGCGCATAGGTCCGCAGCCAATTCTCTGCATACCGTGCTTTCTTCTCTATCGCCTTTAGTTCTTCTTCGTTCTCTTCATTAACGGCATATCCGCTTCTTTTAATAACCTTGAGAAATTCCTCCGAACCGACAGGTGCAACTTGCACAAGAGTGATAAGATGCCTGAACGGGA
This sequence comes from Methanosarcinales archaeon, assembly GCA_016649585.1. Taxonomy (GTDB): domain Archaea; phylum Halobacteriota; class Syntropharchaeia; order Alkanophagales; family Methanospirareceae; genus JACGMN01. The sequence continues at coordinate 1,552 of JAENXH010000199.1, read as the reverse complement.
TTTTTCCCGCAATACCGCTTCCTATACCGCCGATCTCACGCTCATACTCGTCTACCAGATTGAGTAACGGTAACGAAGGATTGAAGGCAATATGCTTTTCTGGCCTCACTCGCGATATGACATGCTTTAAAATTTCCGGCGGCACTGCCTCTAACATCTCATGTACTGGAATATTGGTCCCTCGAGATGAGGACATAGCGGTAACTTTCGCCTTCGTCCCTTCTTGTTGCAGCTTCAGGAGGATATGTTCAAACGGAATAGGATACGGCGCTGGGTAATTGTATATACCTTCGGAGATCCGCGTGCCCGTGCCAAAGGAGCCACCAGGGGAGGCGTGATCTTTGCCAAACGGCTCGATGGTGACGCCGAGGATCTTCCATCGCGCTGCCCAGTCCACTCGCCACGCCAATTTACCACCGCCTTTAAACGAAGCCACACCCTTGTTCCCACATTCACACTCGTAATACACTTCCGCCTTATCTATATCGTAGCCCTTTACCATTGCGGCTGTGATTCTGCCACACGCGTCACAGATAGGGTTGAACGGCGTCCATTCTTCTGGCAGTTCCCTGCCAGAAACATCCTCTATTATCCTTGACAACTCGTCCTTTCTCGATAGCGCTTCCTTTATCACGTCCACGTACAGCCCAGACTTGTACAGCTCATCAGCTCTGAAAACTTCGATTTGTATGCCTAAATCGTCCAGAGAATCGAGGAACGGCTGCACAAAGTGGTCCGCATAGGATGAGCGACGTCCTTCGGGGTCCGGTATCTCTGATAATGGTTTGCCTACGTGCGCTTCGTATTCCGGAGGCAGGAACGGGTATAGTCTCCTGAGCGGGTCAAACGTGTCTGCAACATAGATGAGTCGCGCGTCCACGCCCATATCTATAAGAGCGGCGTGCACTGCTTCTGCAATTATTATCTCTCGCAGGTTCCCCACGTGAATACCACCCGAAGGTGTAATGCCCGTAGCAACAACGTGCTTTTTCTCTTTCCGTTTCTCTACGATGTCCTGTGCGATTGCTAATGACCAGTGCATTTTTGTTAATAATATTATGGTCGTGGGGAGAAGATAAAAAGTAAGTCTTTCGTTTAAGTGGGGGTTTGTTTTTCGTGGCTTTATAATGGAGAGGACAGCTTTGCGATGTATCTTCCGCTTTAAGATAAAAATTGTTTGGATTTTTTATTAACTATCTCCACCAATTTTTGTAGTTCAACACAACTTTCTTTCAGCCTTGATATTGTTTCCTCAGCGAGATATTGACTTCTGCAATGCATTATCGCATTACGAATTGGTTCCAAATCGTCTAATCTCTTCTTCCACTCTTTCGGATTTGCCATATAAGAACTGAATGCTCGTTTATTAGGTTTTGCTTCGATAATCTTTCCATAATCATAAAAATCAATAAAATACAATTCTGGCAGTTTCCTTTCATCTTTTAAACGAGTTTCTTGAACTCTTTCTCCATATTTCTTCCTCACATCACTTGGAACTCCTTCCCACCACCATTCCTCTCCGTACTCATTGTTCAATATTCCCTGAATTATT
>JAENXH010000198.1 GCA_016649585.1 Methanosarcinales archaeon | reverse complement strand
CTGTGAACCATGCAAAAATTGTCTATTATCCATCTGTTGCACTTTGGACAACGCTGAATAAGACCACTGCCATCGTAAATCTGCGTTATTCTTCCGTTAAGCTTGCTAAGCTTCGATCCAAACTCCTTCGTTCCCGGAGTTTTTTTGTCAGGAGTTTTTTCGAGAAGTTCCTCAACCTGCTTAACCTCAATGACAATTGCTTCTGAAAACTTCTCTGAGAATGATTCCAAAACTGCAAGGGCGTTTTCTTCACCTCGTGCCTCAAGAACTTTTAAAGCCTCTGGATGTATCTGGTATCCACGTTCAAGAATCTTTTTCAATATACCTTCTGAGGAGGGTAGATGATCCATTTCCCGTATACTGTAATATTCCTTCTTCCTCTAATAAATATTCAATTATAAAAATCCCGTATCCCTTCTGATGTGTTCTTCAAAACCACATATGCCAGTTCTTGACTGGGAAACGGACCTAATCCGCAGTCCGGTCCCACATATTTTATTCGGTCCCCGAAAATTGAATACGCCTTCTCCAGCCGCTTAGTTATTTTATCAGGGCTGTTGTATTCAGTAACTATAGTCTTCAAAACGTGGTTATCCTTAAATGCGTTTGTATGATGGATCTCGTCGTATTCCGCAGCCATACTGAGGATGTCAGTTCGTGCAACGCCAATGCGAAGGAATTTATCGTACTGGTCAAGTTGTTCTTTATCTATCAGTGCTAAAAGTGATGGTTGGGCTGCGGATTCCATGCCGATTACCTTTACCCCTTCTACCTGGCAAACGGTCTCGTAAAAGATAGGAGAATGCAGGTGTATTTGCGTGTCAACACCCGCTCGGTATGCGTAGTCCGAAGCAAGTTTAAGCGCGGTGATTATGCCCTCCTCTTCTATACGTGGGTCCAAGCCCATGCTCGGCTCGTCTATTGATGCGCATACAACGTCGTAATTCCTGGCTTCTTCTACTGCATGCTTGATAAACCGTCCTATCGAGGTCGCAATGTTCGATAGCACGTCAGTATACACGGGTGGCGGAAAGAGCTTGTAATAGAGCTCGATGGGTCCGGTAACGCATATTCGGAGCTTCAGTTTTTTCCCGTTCTTTTCTTTATAGTCCTTGGCCAGTTCCTCAAACGCGGCAAGCTCGTGTATTATCGCCGCCTCTTCTTTTATTAACAAAGGCGCTTCCGTTCGTCCAGCGTCCATTATCGGCTCGGTAAATTGCGTGATCATATCCTGAAATTGCGGATACGTGGGTACTTCAACGCCAGCGTTCAGTTTCTGCTGCAGGGCGTCCTGAAGTATCTCGTAAAGCTTTTTCTGGTGGGATTCAACATCAGCAAAGGCTTTCTTTATCCAGGCTTTCTTTAAGCCTTCGGGCAGCGGGTAACTGCCGATGTCGTCATATAGAAATTTCGGTCGGGTCATGGTTCTTCAGTTATCGTTGGATGTATTTATGGTTTATAATTTGCTGCTACTCCCTAAAGAGGATAATAGACTTTAAATAAACTTGTAAAAAATATGCTACACATGGAACGGAAAGATTAGAAACTGTGGATCGTAAATGCGTTGCTGAAGAGTCAGAATCATGTCAGAGGTGCTGCAGGTGGAAAAAATTGATTATATCTACCATTGAGTGAACTCTTATCTTTTTCCTCGGGGCTATGATGCCCCACTATTTTTGGCAGGTTAGAAACTCAAAAAAGAGGATACCATAAATTAAAGGAATACGGACTGATTATCGTTGTTTTTTCCTAATTGCTCTAATGGCAATAAATGACATCATTGTGACAAGGAGTGCCAATCCAACGGCAGATAATATTGGTGCTTGTGCTGGCAATTCTCTAACGCTAAATCCTGGGGATGCCCCATCTATGGCATCAATACCCCAGTTATATATGCCGTCCTGGTCTGAATCATAGATAATATCATAGGATCCCACAATCAACGGTGCCGGCCACACCAATGCGTGAACGTCACCATTACCATCGGTCTGAACAGTCTCAACACCACCACTCACATCATCAGGGATGGGAATAGGATCTTGATCCGTCCAATTTCTATCAGGAACCACATAGATATCTATCCAGTCAGACGAGTTGAACCCGCCTCCGAGCGCGTAGACGTCCTCATTTTCAAAGAAAATATCCTTTATACTCTGGTTAATCTCAGAGGAAGCACCCTGTGGTATATGGTCGACAAGGAATGTCTGGTTTTCATGGTACACCATGCGGCCGAGGCAGTCATAGGCCCGAATAGAAAGATTATGTGTACA
>JAENXH010000197.1 GCA_016649585.1 Methanosarcinales archaeon | reverse complement strand
CAAGAATCGCGAAAAGAGCAGATATTCAGCAGGTAGCACCCCCTTCTCAGTTATAACCAGTTCTTCTTCGAAGAAATCCAGCCCTTGAATAAGCCTTACGTTATCCACAACGCCGTATGCCACGCCAGTGTAATACGAATCCCGGACTAAATAATCCATCTTGTCCACGTCTATCTCGCCGTTTAAAATCTTTGAAAAATCCCGCACAGTTCGATTTTCAGCCTGTTCCCCTTTTATGTAGCCCAGTATCTTTCGCTTGTCCAAGCGATATTCTTCTACGACTTTCGTAATAGTCGGTGCGGATGATTCGGCGTCTTTATTCTTCGCCGATTCGTCTTCATCCGTAAAAAGTACGTATTCAATCTCTTCATGGCTTCTCCCCGTGAATTTTTGTATCAGAGGCTCGGTCACGTGCGAATAAGGACCATGGCCGACGTCATGGATTAATGAAGCAACAAGAAGCTCTTTCTCTTCCTCTTTCGCCACGTCGAGTCTGTCAAGCAGAACGTTCATCAGATGGTACGTGCCGAGTGAATGCTCAAACCTCGTATGATTCGCGCCTGGATAAACTAAATACGAGAAGCCGAGTTGTCTTATTCTCCTCAGCCGCTGCATCTCCACGGTGTCTATTATCGCGCGTGCAAGCTCGTCTAATTCTATGTATCCGTGCAGAGGATCTCTTATTACCTTACGCATCAGACTCTCTTTATAAAAGAAAGTTTAATCAAAGAAAAACTTTCTGTTCGTTTTCTTTTAGCACAAACCTTTTCTTAGAAAGAAAAGCTTTACCAAAAGAATTATATTCTTTCTTTAGAAAGAAAGTGTTTTGCAAAAAGAAAAAGTGTTACGTAACCAATAAATCCCCCACCTCTCGCTCATACATGTCCCTCATGTACGCCATCGTGCCCCTAACAATCCGAGTTATCGCATAGATGAAAAGAACGCAATAAAAAATGCCGGCGATGAAGAACAAAGATAGGATAAATCTCATTTCGCTTTTCAGATTAGTTAAATCTCCTTTTGTTTGATCGTACAAAAACCGCTCGCCTGAGACCTTATACTTCTGTGATGCCTCCCCTAGATATATCTCTGCCGTTTTATAGCTCTTCAAAAAGGTATCGTAGTTATACGGATTCAAAAGGAGATACATGTCCCCAATTCTACTGAGGTCCTCCTCCTTGCTCGTTGCTATACTATTTTCCGCTCTAAGCCGAAGGTCTGTTGCATCACTTACCAATTCATCATGTTTGTCCATGAGCACAGATCCCTCGTAGACATTCTCCAATCTCTTCTCTTTGTCGTTGAGCAGCCCGTAGAGCATAGCAGCATATTGATATGAGAGCGCAGCTTCAAGTACGTTTTCTTCCTCTTTCAAGCCACTTATGTCATCGTTTGCTATTGCGTGCTCCACCGCTTTCTTTAGGGTCCAGCCACGCAATTCCAGCAGCTTCGCCTCGTCCATCAACACCTCCTTCGTCGTATTATCCGCCTCCGCTGATATGTCCTCTGCATATCCCGATATATCTCTGTTGTTTAGATTTGAGTTCGATGCTATTGTGGCTGTAGATACCGAGGCAGCCGATAAGCTCTCCACCGCTTTTCCATAGCTCTCCCCGTCGGTGAATACAATACCGTCATTCAGCGATGAGAGCAGCGAGAGCGTCCCCGTGATCAAAACGGGAATTTTCCCCCAATCCTCAGCACCTATTTCGCTTCCCTCTATAACTTCTAAGATCTCTATCCCGTTTGCTATGATAGACTCAGAGGAGGGATAATTACTATGCAGAGGGGTTCCCCGGAATGACCGAAAACCTTCCATCATCTTGGTGATATTGAGTGGAACAATCTTAGCCTTTACTTCCATTCGCTTTGCTGCGATCTCGTAAGCACCTATATTATACGTCCACACATAGTCCTTAGGCACAGCCTCTAATCCCGGTTCTATCTTAAGTATAACGGTTTTTGACTCGCCCGGAGGGATTTCCGTAAAATCCAGCTCTTCCTTCAGCCAGTTCCCGTACTCCCCTGTCGCCGAAAAGCGTAAATTCCGTACCGGTTTGTAAAGATAGTACTCGGTCAAGGTTAAATTCACTTGTTTCGTCTCATATCCCCGCTCTTTCAACTCTAAGGAGCCGAAATCAATAGAACGAGGAGAAGATGTGAAATAATGAGAGGTGGAGGAGATGGTAAAATCAACCGGCCATTTTATCACTATGGTTATATCCACATTTCCATGTCCAGCATCGCCGGCATTCACGTACACTTCCCCATGA
>JAENXH010000196.1 GCA_016649585.1 Methanosarcinales archaeon | reverse complement strand
GAAGGAGGTATCAGTGTCTTGAATGAAGATTTTAAAGTGGGCGGGGAGTTTATCAGTGAATACGTCTGGGCCACTATCTGCCTCGCAGACCGAAAGATGAAGGTCTATTACCAAGCTAAAGACCAGAATGCTGCTGTATTGCTAAAAGATTTTGAATACAAGCTAAATGAGGTGGTTATTCCTCTCAAACCTGATATCTGGAAGTCCTAAACGGTACACGATGTAATGAACCTAACTTGACAAATAGAGTAAGCGATGTAATGAGCCTTTCCATATAAGCAGGCTGTCCCCCAATTCATTATCAACACTGACACTTAAAGTCAACTATTGGAAGTACTCGCAAGAAGTTCCCAACTTTAGATGTCGAATTAGCTACTAACGTCCGAATCGTACCGATAATCGGCACATTCCTCTCCAATTTACCCTACATTACCTTCAGATTATGGGCTGAGCATAACAGATTATACTCCGTCCTCACGCTCTCGAGCCCTTGCGTCAGAAATTCACGAAACTTCATGTTCTGCTTTATGTTACCAAATATCCATTCAACAGTCTCCTTACGCTTTTTGTACTCCCCCTTACCCGCCTCCGACCGCATCTTCGCGGCCATCCTACGGCGTTCCGCCTCGTAGCCGTCACTGGTGATTACCCTTATTTTGCCTTCACCTGCGCACCCCGATCTGAACGGGCATTCACCACAGTTCGCACCGTAATAGGCTTACAGAGGCTTACCATTATACTCATACTCGCCCTTTCTGCTGAGCATCTCGCCATTAGGGCATATAAACTGGTCTTTATCTTCGTCATACTCGAACTTATCCTTCGAGTACGGGCCGTCCTTCGGCTTATTTCCCTTCATCTCCCCCGCCTGCTTGCTGTCAGGAATATAGCCATCCAAGCCCTTCTCTTCCAAATAACGCAGGTTCGCACCGCTGAAATAGCCGTTATCAAAGCCCAGTTTCGTATCCTCAGGCAATTCTCCCACGTTCTCCTCCGTCTTCTCAACCTGAGGTTGCAACTGGTGGTGGTCAGTGCAATCCTGTGTAACATCATTGGCGACTATTATTCCCGAATCGTGATCTGCAGTGATCTGCGGGTTATAGGACAACTCAATTCGCTCCTTCTTGTTCTCCATAAATCTTGCTTCCGGATCAGTTAGACTGACGGCCTTCCGCCCGCTCTTTTTTAGCTCTTCTTCCGCTTTCTTGAGCTTATCCTCTATTTGCTCCTTTTGCAGCTCATCGCCAAGCGCATGCTGCTCGATAATTCTCTTCGCGGCACTCTTCAATCTCCTGCCAGAGGCTTCTTCAATCTCTTTTAGCTTCTCCCGAATCTTCCGCTGCGTATTGAGTTCGGGTGGAAGCTCGTCACCCCTCTTATCCCCGTAGAGCTTGTCCTCTTCTTCGTCTATCGCGATCCCGCGCTCTATTATCTCCCTTATCGCCTCTATCTCCGCCTTGCTCAACGTGTAGTTGTTTGACGCATTGGCTTTCATCTTGGTGCCATCGGTTGAGAGATGCCCCAACTTCAGTATTCCCAATGCTTTAGCAGAGGTGACGGTCTTCTTGAAAACCGCCTCGATCAGCTCTTTGTTCTCCGATTTGAAGTTACAGATCGTCCGAAAGTTGGGCTTCGCGTTTCCCGCTAAGTACATGTAGACCACGTTCTCCTGCGTCAACTTGTCAATCTTTCTCGAAGACCATACGCCATCGATAGCCGCCTGTACCAGCAGTCTAAGGAGCATCCGCCGTGGATACGCAGGATTGCCCGGTTTGAACCTGTACTTCTTCTCTATTTCACAAACCTCTATGCTATTCACGATTGCAATAACCAGGTAGCAGATGTGGTCTACCGGTATGAGATCGCTAACAGACGGGGGCAATAGCCACGACTGCCCCATTTTATCGCTCCGAATCGTCATTACTCTCAATCACCTCGCTTTTATAACCAAAGAATAGTTTTACAAGCAATAATAAAAGCTTTTCGGTTTAATTTCGCTTGGAATCGAATTTCACAAATTTTTAGGATGCTTTTTCGCAATTCGTGCCGGATCCGGCTATAAAGTGCTGAAGTGGTGAGAAGAAGAATTGCTCGTTATATGTGCAGGGATTATTATCTGTTGATTGTTTGGTAATTGTTGGACTGTCTCGCTACCGCAAAAAATACTATTGTTTTATATACTATGATAGATTACGATATAACAATGACCACACACTTTATCGTCATGGATTGCGCAGACGACACAGAGAAGAAACGGGTGCGGTACGTTATTGACAAGTGGG
>JAENXH010000195.1 GCA_016649585.1 Methanosarcinales archaeon | reverse complement strand
TTCCAAATATATAGCATACGACTCGCACGAACCCGAATACGCCTGCCTTCACCACTGCTACTGCATGTAAAAGCGCGCTTACCGGTGCTGGCGCGACCATCGCAGTAGGAAGCCAGGAGTGAAAAGGCATCCACGCAGCTTTCAATAAGCCCATCATGAATAATGCAAATAATATCATTAACATCACGGGTGATGCAGAATCAAGACTTAATATTCCATTGGGCACAAAATCGGTAGTCCCGGTAAGGACATATGTTATCACTATTGCAGTGAATAAGAACCACCCGGAAGTAAGCAAATATGTCAGGTATTTACGACCGCCAAAGAACGCTTCATCATCCTCGTGGTGAGCCACCAACCAGTATGTAGATGCCGTTAAAATCTCATAAAAGATGTAGAAAGTGATGAGGTTCTCAGACATTGCCATGCTTACGGCAGCGAAAATGGCTAAAGCGAACATGAAGTAGTATCGAGTTTGGGCGTGTTCCTTCAATGCACGCATATATCCTATGGAGTATAGAGAAACCAGAATCCAGAGGCAGGAAGAAGTAAAAGCGAAAATAAGACCAAAGGCATCTACTTTATAACTAAAAACAATCCCTGGAGCTACAGTAAGGAGATGGCATCTGAGCTCTATTCCTTCCAGAATAATCGGTGCCATTGATAGGACAATCAAAAACTGCATTACACTGGCGGTTATCGTGCAGCTCTCCCTCAGATTCACCCGCGTGGAAAGCTTCGGGTGATAAAATAGTAGTATGAGGAGAGCACACATGGCGGGACATGTAACTGCTAACAACGGTCTAATGGATTCCACTACTACCGTCATGGCACCACCCCCAAACCAAATCCCGAATTAATTGCGTCCATTATGGGCAAGGGCGTCCCAATGAGCCAGATAATCCCCACGACGAAACAGAGAACCGCGAGAACTAACCCTGGAATGACCATACTCATCGGAGCCTCGGCTACTCTTATTTCTTTTTCCCTCCCCTCTTCTACCCGTATATACATAAGTTCTACTATATGCCAAAAATAAACGATCATAAGAAGCGTGCTGAAGAATATCACAGCCACAAATAGATATTCGCCCGCCTCTAACGCAGCGATTATTAAATACAATTTCGTTACAAAGCCCACGCTCGGCGGCAGTCCTATCATCGAGAGAGCAGCTAAAAGGAAGGCAAAGCAGGTATAAGGCATTTTTCGCCCTAATCCCACAAAGCCCCTTATATCCCATAAACCCGCCTTATAGATGAATGCACAGGCTGCCATGAACAGGCAGCCTTTCATCAATGCATGGTTCAGTATATGCATCAATGCAGGAGTTAGTCCCAAGGTTGTGGAAGTGGAAAGTCCCACACCGAGCATGATATAGCCTATATTCGCTATACTCGAATATGCAAGCATCCTTTTCAAGTCAAACTGCGCTATCGCAACTATAGAGCCAAAGATCATGGCTATCGCAGCCATCCAGCAAATAATTTTGAATATAGGTGCGAAAAGAGTGATGAAATCCACGGTGAAGACCGAAAAAATAACCCTTATGAGTGCGTAAATGGAAGCCTTTGCCATCGCCGTTGATATTATCACGCTTATCGCAGAAGGAGCGTAGGTATAAGCGTCGGGTTGCCAGGTATGAAGAGGGAAGATAGCACATTTTATGCCCAATCCAATGAATGCGAAAACGAAAGCTGTCTGAACCGCTTTATTAGCATAGAGAGCAGGAAGCAAAATCCTCAAATCTGCCATGTTCAGTGTGCCGGTTACCGAATAAAGGAAACCTATGCCAAGAAGGTAGAAGCAAATACCAAGAGCACCCATTATCACATAATTATAACTTGCCCTCAATGCTCTCCCACCGGCTGCCGCTATCAATGCGTATCCCGCCAGAGAAGCGATCTCAAGAAAAACATACAGGTTGAACATGTCGCCGGTTACCACTACACCGGCTAACCCGGTCACGAGTATTTGGAAAAGAGTATAGAAGGTTGGGAGCTTCCTCGCCTCTATTTCCTGCTCCACACTCCTCTTTGAATATATCGCCGCCAATAAGCTCAAGAAAAGAATTATAATCAAAACGTAGGCATTCAATGCATCTACAACATATTCTATGCCCCAGGGTGGTCGCCATCCTCCTAACCAGTAATGAATGGTCCCCACGGTAAGGACGTGACGCAGAATGAAAATAGACAGGATGAATTGGAAGGTGATTGTTGCGAGGGAAATGAAAAAGCATGATTTCTTGTTTATCCCTCCAGCAAGCAAAATAGTTAATGCAGAAAGCAGCGATATTGCAACCGCGAGCACGGGAAACTGCTCAA
>JAENXH010000194.1 GCA_016649585.1 Methanosarcinales archaeon | reverse complement strand
TATCAACGCACCCAAAATCGCAGGATACCATGCGCCTATTGCATCTATTCCATGTTGCCCCAATGTAACGTAAGGATCTCCCATCCCGATAATCCAGATGATGCACGCAAGCAGATAATCGAAAAACGGTGCGAACGGTACGATTTTGCCTATTGGGTATGCCGTGAACGCATCATAGAAAATCCTATCTGGAAAATTGTACAACGTGCTGTCCACCAACCGCATGTTATACCACGGGTCGTTGCCACCAAATCTGACATATGCGGTGCTAAAAACCGAATCATAGGGGAGAACACCCCGGAGATAAAAAGATAGCAGGAAAATTGCAGATATTAAAATTCCGTATATTAGCGTTTCGTTTTTTGCCATTTTTATTCGTTATTTTCTCCAGACTTTATTAACCATTACAACCTGCTCCGCTATCCACATCAGAGTCGCCAGAAAAATCACTCAATCGCATTCCAAATTTGGCCCTGTCCCTACGACATCCACGGCACAATTTAACATCCTTGGGGTTTATTGCTCCACAACTAAAACATTGCCACTCTCCCCACCGTTCATCATCTTCCATTTACTCTTCACACTCCGCATACTTCCCTAACGGTTCCTTCTCTTCCACTATCTTCTCTTCTTCTTTACGTTTCTTCACCGCCAATTCCACTAATTCCGTGGCACCGCACCACAGCTCACGTTTGATTTTTGCCGTCTCGGTTTCGTTCATTTTTGTGCTTCTTCCTCATCCAATATTTTCATCGCTTGCGCTATCCTTCTGCGTAAGACTGCCGACTGCCCAGTTTGTGGTTCAATTCCGCATTTTTTGAGTATTCTGTGAATTGTGTTTAACGCCTTGATTTGTTCCAAAAATGGAATGTTGCGTGCAAAAAATACTTTTTCTGCTTCTTCCAATTCCTCTTTTTCTGTCATCTTTTGTTCCTAAAGCAGGTGCATAAATTGGAGGTGAACCCTATGCGGGGTCAGTGACCAACGGATAAAGCCATTGGCTTGTAGGTGAATCATCATGCAACACACGCAAAGAATCGGAGACTGCATTTATCCCTACATTAGGCTCACTGACAGGAGCCCAGACACCTTGAGCCAGCTCACAGATGTTGACAGAGGCAATATAGTCCGCATTATGCTGAAAACCGCAATTAATACAGCGGAACAGAGCCTGCGATTTCCTATTCCTTCTATCTATCGTTCCGCATCGTGGACACCGTTGCGAAGTATAGCGAGGATTGACATATTCAACCGAGATACCACATTCGGCGCATTTGTACCCTATCATCATACCGAGCTTACGGAATGCCCAGCTATGGAAATCACCCCTATTCTTCTTCCTCCGTTTAGCACCGTTTCGTATCCCAGTCAAATCTTCCAGAACGACTTTATCCCCTGCTTCCAAACTATCCACAAACTCCCTACTTACCTGATGCAGAACGGTATTAGCCCATCGCTCTTCTTTACCACTTAGCCGTTTAAGCTTCCTCTTCGCAGAAGAAGTGCCTTTAGCTTGAAGAGCTTGCCTCTGGTTCATATATCGTCCTCTCTTCTCTTTTATCTTACCCCCCTTCCGTACAAAACCGTTGGAAGCAACAAGAATCTTCTTCTCGCCAACATCAATACCCACAGGATTCCCCCCTTCTGGTTCAGGGACTTCACAACTTACTGCGATATGGATATATATGTCTCCGTTCCGAAAGCTAATCTTAGCGTCCTTAACTTGATTTCTCAGAAGTTCGCGCTGATATTCGCCAATGTCAAGCGTTGGCTTTACACGTCCAGAAAGGGTAGAGATGGATACTCTGAAGTCATCGCCATTCCGAAACAAAGTAAAGAGTCTCTTATCCAAATCCATACTAAGCTGTCGAAAGTTATGTTGCCGATACTTATTCTGTTTATACGACTTTGCCACACGATCTCTTGCACGAACCGCGAGATTAGCAAGCAGCCCAAACCTATTCCGAACATCCCTGTAGGTTATGTGGTGAAGAGCAACAGGATTAAAACACTTCTGTCGAAACGCTATTTCGCTAATATAGTTACAAGCATCCCTGAAAGCTATTGCCGTTTCCTTTATCTTTTCAGCTTCTCCTTCCGCCGTGCGTAGCTTGCACACAACTGTCTTGGTTGCTTCCATTATATTCATATAGGCTTTATATACTTAAAAAGGGTATTGTTATTAAAAAGCAAGGAGGTGAAAACACGCATCCGCTCTTTCATTTTAATCTACCTTGCACTAGCAGTCCATCGCCCAATTTAAGCATGTCTCCCCTTTTTCTTTTGCCCTACCTTCTCGAATAAAGCCCCAACCATCATTACACGTATATGGAAATGATAAATGTTTACG
>JAENXH010000193.1 GCA_016649585.1 Methanosarcinales archaeon | reverse complement strand
CCGATGAAAGTGGATAAGCACCGTTTAGCGAGCGTGAGTAGGGCGAGGCGGATACAGGAACGAGCGGGTAATAAAATAAAGTATCCCTGGGATCTCGCAGTTGAGGTGGACGGTAAGAGGGAGGAAATTCCCGTGGATCAGGTAAAGCCAAACCAACCGATATACGATATAGGGCATAAAACGATTGAGAAATATTCAGAGATAATAAAAAATGCACGAACGGTGATAATGAAAGGTCCTGCAGGGTTTTATGAAAAGGAAGGCTTTGCAGAAGGCACACGAGAGCTTTTCAAAGCAATTTCGGATTCAGATGCATTCTCTCTCCTCGGTGGTGGGCATACGTCGGCGGCGATCAGCGAGGTTGGCATAGATAAAAGAAAGATGACTCATGCCCATATCAGCCTTGCAGGGGGTGCATTCCTGCGGTATCTCTTAGGGGAGCCACTGCCTGGGATAGAGGTGTTAAAGAGAAAGAAATAATTTTATCCTCTTTTGGTTTGAATTAGAAATACCATGAATGATGGAGGGGTCGTAGGGTAGAGGATATCCTGTCAGGTTCCGGACCTGACGACCTGGGTTCGATTCCCAGCGACTCCGTCTAAAACCTTCTTCAATGATACGAAAAATAAAAGCAATCTGGGAATTAACGAGATTAGAACACGGGTTGATGTATGGCTTTGGGGTGATAATAGGGATTATCATCGCGGATAAAACCGTGCTCTTCACTAAACCCTCCATATTTGGGTTCTTTACTGCTCTTCTACTCGAAGCAGGCACATTTGCGTTGAATGATTATTATGACTTGGAATCGGATATTGCGAACAGGAGGAGGGATAGACCTCTGGTGAGAGGCGATATAAGAAAAGAAGAAGCCTTGCTCATTGCTATTATCGCCACGGCCTTCGGCATTATATGTGCATCGTTTTTGAGCCCTATTGTTTTCCTCCTGGCGCTTATATTAGCGGTGCTGGGTATTCTTTACGACGTAAAGATAAAGGAACTCCTCGCAGTAAGTAATCTTTATATCGCATTTACGATGGCAATACCTTTTATCTTTGGCGGTTTAATCGCAGAACCCGAAAAAATAGACTTGGGGCTGCTTATCCTTGCTTCTATCGCGTTCCTTGCGGGTTTCGGAAGAGAAGTGATGAAGGATATAGCAGATGTAAAAGGAGATGCGCTGCGAGATGTAAAGAGTTTTGCGCGGATATACGGCGCGGATAAAGCGAGAAAAGTCGTGTTTTTTTCTTATTCACTCGCAGTTATACTGAGTGTGGTTCCTTTTTTCCTTGTCAATACTTCGTACTTTCATAATCTCGCGTATATACTCCCGGTTATGGCAGCTGATGCGTTGTTTGTACATACGTGTTTTGGACTCAATCCAAAAACTATTCCTTCCAGAAGAGAGGATATAAACTATAACACGATGAGGAAAGAGACATTATTAGCGATTGGTATTGGCTTAATTGCATTTGTAAGTGGTGCTCTATTTTAAACGCCAAAAAAATCTTAAATGGTAGTGAAGGATGAAAGTAGCGATAGGCGGCACGTTTGACCCGCTGCACGACGGGCATAAAAAATTATTGAGAACGGTGTTCGAGCTGAGCGACGGTGGCGAGATAGTCATAGGCGTGACGTCAGATACTATGGCACGAGCCAGTAGAAACAGGGAGGTTCTTCCTTACGTGGTAAGGGCTGAGAACATCAGACGGTACATGCACGAGGAATACGGAGTAAACGTGAGAACGGAGGAATTAAACGACCGCTATGGCGTTACCTTGGATGAGGATTTTGATTGTATTGTTATATCGCCCGAGACGTATACTGTGGCGTTGAAGATAAACGAACTCAGGAAAGAGCGTGGTAAGCAGCCAACAAAGATAGTAAAGGTGGGGCATATGAAAGCTGCTAATGGGAAGATAATCTCTTCTACAAGGATAAAAGCAGGCGAGATAGATGAGCACGGTTTATTACTTAATGAAAAATGAAAATCGCAAAATGCAAAAGTCAAGAATTGGAGCATTTATATAAAACTCAGTATGTTAAATAAGAGATATGTAACATATATATGACCTGTCTTCAAATAGTAAGTCATGGGACATAACAACTCCATAAAAAAAGATTGAGAAGATAGTTCGATTTAGAAACCTTATTTTCCGCAAGGAATTCCAAAGAAGGGTGGATGAATTAACAGAATTAAAATTAAAATTGGCTGCCGAGGTTGCCAAGCATTATACAAATGTGTACTTATTTTGCGTCTCTTTACTATTGTCCGCGATTGCTGCAATATTAGCCATAATAGTAATAAATACCAATTTTAACTTGTTTGGACTTATATTCCTTCCCATAGT
>JAENXH010000192.1 GCA_016649585.1 Methanosarcinales archaeon | reverse complement strand
ATAAATGCACATTGAGGTGAGAAGATGAACATGAAGGTGAAGATATTACGGCAAGAATCTCAATATAGATACGATAGCGCCCATGAATTTGGAGACTTTACGATTACTTATTTAGTATAAGGATAAATGCGAATTGCAAACTAAATGGTGGGGTATAAAAGTAAAAGGATAGGAAGGAGGTAGGCGGGAAGAGAAAATGACAAGTATAAGAGAGAGAATGGAGGGGATGGGCATAGGGAAGAGTATACGGATGGAAAGGATCGTAGACCGGAAGAGCGGGAGAAGTGTTGTTGTTCCAATGGACCACGGGGTAACGTCAGGCCCAATAGACGGATTGACGGACATGAGGAGCGCAGTGAATGCAGTAGCAGAAGGAGGAGCAAATGCGGTTCTCTTGCATAAAGGTATTGTAATAGCGGGCCATCGGAGATATGGTAAAGATATAGGGCTCATAATACACCTATCTGCGAGCACTTCGTTGGGACCTGACCCCTTAAACAAAGTTATCGTTACGACGGTAGAAGAAGCAATAAAATTAGGCGCGGATGCAGTCTCAATGCACGTGAATGTAGGTGCGGAGAACGAGCCGGAGATGCTTGAGGCGCTTGGGATGACCACACTGGTATGTGAGGAGTGGAACATGCCCCTTTTGGCGATGATGTATCCGCGTGGTAAAAAGGTAAAGAATGAGCACGATCCAGAGCTGGTGATGCATGCGGCTCGTGTTGGTGCTGAACTTGGCGCTGACGTGATAAAGACAAATTATACAGGTAATCCTGATTCCTTCAAGGATGTAATACGCGGTTGTCCAGTGCCCGTGATCATAGCAGGAGGGCCCAAGGCGAATACGGATGCGGAAGTGATGAAGATGGTAGAAGATGCTATTTCCGCGGGTGCCTCTGGTGTGTCGATAGGTAGAAATGTGTTTCAGCATAAGAACCCGGCAAATATGACGAAAGCAATGTGTAAGATAGTGCATGAAGGTCTTTCAGCAGAAGAGGCGATGGGAATGCTATGAAAACTTCCAATTTTAGAAGTTCAACTAAATAAACCCTTTTAAAAACTTAAAATAAAAAAGTGCGGAAATGAACGAGAAGAAGAAAGAGATCTGGATAAAGGCGGACGCTGATGCGGGAACATGGGAGGAGCGGAAAGCACGAATTACAGCGGGTTTGGAATCCGGGGTTGATGGCGTGCTTGTAGAAATAGAAGACGTAGCAAAGGTGAAGGAGTTGGGTCGTATAACCATAGCGGCATTTGCGGTAGACTCAGAGTTGGAAGAAGAAAGTGGTGGAGAAGTTGACATTGTAGTTTATGGTAAAAGAAGCGAAGGAGACGGCACAACGCCGATTCCATCGGAAATAGCCGAATCACGCGTTTTAGGTGCGTTGAAACGCACTTTTGGTATTAAGCCCAATGCGGGCTATATTGAGCTAACAGGCAAGGATTATGAGCGATTTGCCGTGAATATTGCAGATTACGCTAATTACGTGATTGTTATCGGAAAGGATTGGAAGATAATACCGTTGGAGAATATCATTGCGGAATTGCAGCACAAGGAAGCGAAGGTAATCGCAGGTGTGCAGAGTGCAGCAGAGGCAAGGACTGCACTGGAAACGCTTGAATATGGCGCTGATGGCGTTCTTATTGATACTGACGATGTGTCAGAGATAAAACGAGCGGTGGAGATGCGGGATGCGAGCACAATGGGCACTATTCCGTTAGCTACCGCGCGGATAACAAAGGTGGAGGAACTTGAAATGGGGGACCGGGTCTGCGTGGATACCTGCTCGTTGATGGTGCGGGGCGAGGGGATGCTCGTGGGCTCGCAATCTTTTGCGTTGTTCCTTGTGCATTCGGAATCAGAAGAGAGCCCTTATGTGGCGGCGAGACCGTTCAGAGTGAATGCCGGTGCAGTGTATGCATATGTGCTGGTAGGCGAGAAGACGAGGTATTTGTCGGAGTTGAAGTCCGGCGAGGATGTATTAATCGTGAATGCAGAAGGAAGTGCACGAAAAGCAGTGATTGGCAGGGTGAAGATAGAGAAGCGGCCGCTTATGCTTGTGGAAGCGGTGGTTGATGTCGGTGTCGGTGCGACGCGGACGTGCAGTATCATTCTCCAGAACGCGGAGACGATAAAGTTAATGGGTAAGGATAAGCCGATTTCTGTGGTTGATTTGAAGGAAGGTGATGAGGTTCTGGTTCACGTAACGGAAGCTGCGCGGCATTTTGGAATCGCAGTTGAGGAGATGGTGATCGAGCGGTAGGCAAAGGAGGAGAAGAAATCCCAATTTCAAATATTACCAAATCCCAAGTAAATCCCAATTTCCAAATCAAAATTAGGAAGCGAGTATACAGCGAAAATAGGGGATTC
>JAENXH010000191.1 GCA_016649585.1 Methanosarcinales archaeon | reverse complement strand
CAATATGCGATATACTAAAAAAGGGAGATAATTTATGGTTAATAAAAAAAGATTGGTAGAAAGTTTTATGGAACTAGTTAAAATAGGTAGCGTTTCCAGGGAGGAGAGGAATCTTGCTGACTTTTTAGTAGAAAAATTAGAAGAGAAGTATCAAAAACTTCGCGGGGTCGACAACTGGATTCCTTTCTATATTGGAAAGTTAAAAGATAAAAGAATAAAGACTATTGGGGATTATACCTAATAGCATAGTCTTGTAGAGGATGCATTCGGCCATGCCCGAAATAATAGTCTGCCTTTATCACACTCGCCCTTGGCCCAATTCTAATGGGCTTAAGAATATCGTATCTAGCTGCTTACTTTTTACAATCTGCTCAAATGAGTTATTCATTAGATCGCTGACTGTTCAGAACGTTTATGATTTACCCATCTGTGCCAACGCCACCTCCACCACTTCCTCCGGTTTTGCAACCACCACCCCTTTATCCTTTAGTGATAAAAATCGTTTAGTAGCTTCGCCACCGGTAAAATCCCTCTTTTCTATTGTGTCCGTTTCGACTATCAGCAAAGATTTACCCTTCTTTGTTAAAGCCACCTCTGCAGCTTCTATGTTCTTCAGATTACCGAACCCAACGGGAATATTGCAGAGCACCACGACATCTGCTTTCTCAATCAGTTTAATATGTGCGCTGAACGTATCCTCGGTGATCGGTGAAAACGGCGCTTCGGTCACTACTGGAATGTTCAGGAGTTGTGCAACTTCGCAGTCGGTATCCAGCAGGTTCACCACACCTGCGGTCACGTTGTAACCGTGCTCTGAGAGGAGATACATTAATGATGCACCAGCACCGCCGCCGCAGATAAGATGAATCGTTTTGTCCGCATTATTTGCATGTGCTGCCTCGGTCTGGCGTTTAATAGAAGAGGGAATCGGTGATACATAGCACTGGTTCGTTACTTCATGTCGTTTCACAATAACGTCCGCACCAAAAGCGGTTTTGATGTTCTCGGCGGTTAATACCTCGTATTGAGTCCCAATCGAAACGATTTTCCCGTCGCGTAACAATGCTAAGCGGTCGCAATACTGGGCGGCTAAATTGAGGTCGTGGATAACTGCAATGATAATCAATCCTTCATGCACGGTCAAGTGCTTGAGCAGCCCCATTATCTCTATTTGATAATTGATATCGAGATGCGAGGTTGGCTCATCCAGCAACAGAACCTTAGGCTCTTGCGTCAGCGCTCTCGCAATTATAACAAGCTGCCGTTCTCCGCCACTCAATTCGGTAACCGGTCGTTCAGCCAGATGCCAGCAGTTGGTAAGCTCCATGCACCGCCGCGCGATGTCTATATCCTTCTCACTCTCCAGCTCTAACCGCCCCAAATGCGGATTCCTGCCCATAAGCACAACGTCCAGAGCCGAGAAGTCGAACTGTATGGTTGTGTCCTGAGGGACCGCAGCGAACTTACGTGAAAACTCCTTATCCTTCATCTGCATCACTTGCTTACCGTCCAATAGAATCGCGCCTGTCTTCGGCTTCAAGATACGCGCAATTGCCCTCAGTAACGTTGTCTTGCCTGACCCGTTCGGGCCGATGATACCTAAAAGTTCGCCCTTAGCTGCGCTGAAATCCACACCCTCCAGTACCTGCACGCTTCCATAGTACGCATCCACATCCTTTATCTCTAAGGTCATCTTCAAGTTAGTTTCCTTCTAAACGCATTTCTCAAAAAAGCTTGAGAAATCCTATCTATTTTGACTTGACTAAACTTTTCTTGACTTCGTCCCACCTCTTGAGCCACTCATTTTCGCCGCTCTCTCGTGAAAGAGCGCTAATACTCTTTTCTATCAGTCCCCTGTCAATCCCTTGCCCTGCATATCAAGAATACCCTTTGCATCTTCTAAATCTACCGCTCGTCCTGCAATTATCTTCTGAACTATTAAATCCTCTGGGGATATATAGCGTATAGGCATATCTTCGGCGGTTATTTCCCGTGCCTTTTCAATCGCTTCTCGTTCAAATGCAGAGATAGAAAAAATAAGATCTACTCTTACACCTGTTTCATGATGCTCCACGGGCAAAACCCACGTATCCCGGATAAATTTCTCTATGTCACGAGGAAGAACACGGAAAGAGCCTTCGATACTGTTTAAAACATTGTCCGCTTCTCTTGGCGTCAATGCGATTGTAACGTCAATAGCCTGTGTAAATCGTGGTAGCCCGTATTGAAGGACCGCATGCCCACCGATCACCATATAAGGTATACCTGCTTCAGATAAACAACTTGCAACGGATTTCAAAGCTTGTAGAATCACTTTAATCTCGCCTCTTTTCCGGGAACATAAACAATTCCCTCATTTTTATTAAACGTCTGAAGTGCTCGCTTCTCTTCG
>JAENXH010000190.1 GCA_016649585.1 Methanosarcinales archaeon | reverse complement strand
ATTAAAAGAGTTCGCGATGTATTGACCCTTTATTTGCCAAATGAAATGGTTCGCGATGTATTGACCCTTTCCACTTATCCACTTCAAGGATAAAACGGTAGAACTTATTTACGCAGCATGGTCGATTATCGGCTTCTGAACAGAACCTCGTTCGCAATCAAAGAAGACCAGATCATCCCCTAAATTCCTTATCGATCAAGTTTGCTATCCTGGCTTCCAAGACAGGAAGTCTAGTTGAGATAACATTCCACACGATTGCCCAATCAACGCCGGAATAGTGATGAATTAAATTATTCCGTAAACCAGCGATCTTCTTCCATTCAAGTTCAGGATATCGTTTCTTGAGCCCTTCATAACCGCTCTAATCTAAATTTCCTGAGGACTTACCGGTACAAATTTAACCGTCTTTGCATCTTCTAAATCTCGTGCGTAAATGTGTAATGAATCACTGTAATCGATTATTCTTAGTATCTGGCAGTTATTTGGCTTTATCACTTCACGATTAAGCATCTCGGTTATGCAGACTATATTAGGTTGCCACGCGGTAAATAGATCTCTTGATCGCCATGTAAGATGGACATCCACCTTATTCTCAGGAATATATCGAATTTGTATTCGTTGCAAACAGGGCGGCGAACTTTGTTGTATATCAGAGGGAACATACCAAGTAATTGCTTGGAATCTATTTGAGGTTATATTCTCTTTAATTTGGTCAGCTAAAGCGTTCTTTAATAACGTTATTTGATCAGAGCTGTTAGAACTGGATGTAGGTTGATATTGTGCCAACCGTTCAAAATAAAGGTAACTGAACCGCTCATTGACGGGCTTCGAGCTATACTCTTCTAAGAATGGTCTCGTGAACTCATTACAATATTCCTCTATTCGCCTGAAAGGGTACTGAGGGTGTAATTCTCGTGCTTCGATCTGTTTGATTGCATTACCGGTCAGACTGATCAGCATGCAGGAATCTTTTATCGGCTTTCGCTCATCGCCACCGCCGATAACCAGATCGGTGCCCTTACTAAGTACCGCATGGATCGCTTTAGCCCATGCGTTATGGAAGTTTCGCTCTTCTATTAAGTGTGCAAACAGTTTCATTTATTTGACTTTCACCCACCCATCAATAAAGAATACGTTTTGAGGTTTGATAAATATGATTTGCGCGTTCTTAACTTAACATATTTTCCTTGTCCTTCTTGCAGAGCCGCTTCAGTTTTCTACTTTTTTGGTCAAAGGCCCGCAAGGAATTCGAATGACTCCACCATATCAAAACTCCTATTCTTATTAATTGTGAAAGTTGGTTTATAGAAATTGTTGTGGCTCAGGACTAAAAGCGGTTTAGAATGCGGGTTGAAACGACGATGAGGGACTTATGCAGGAGATGCGAGTACTTTGACGAGAGTAAAGTAGAGAATGAGCGGTATCTCTGCCCTCAAATGAATATGATGATCTGGTATGAGCAGAAATATATTGGCTGCGGCGTTTTTAAAGAAAAAGTTGAAGCTGAGAAGTAAAAAATGAGCTGTAGAGCTGCTATAATTTTATCTCGTTATAAAAACAAGAGAAATGCTTTCTTACAGAGCTGCTTCGGGTTTTTACGCTTCTTCTATTTCACGAGTTGCAATTTAAGGATAACTCCACGATCAATGACGTTTGTTATCGAGAAGATTATTTCAGGTGAAGCAAGAAGCGCTTCAATCTCCCGCAATGTTACCGATGAGTGCGCCCTTACGAGCTTCAGGAAAAGGAACGCTAAAAACCGGCCATATTCACTTCTGAATTCTGCATTGACCTCGTTCGTGGTATCGCGCCGCGCGTCGTAGATCCAGGCTTCGTGCTGCGCTTTAAGGACGCGATTAATCTCCGTTAAGCAATCCAGTGGTCTTGACCAGTGATGGAAGCTGAGCGTGCTGATGATCAAGTCAAAATAGTCATCTTCAAAAGGCAGATCTGCGGCATTCGCGCGTTGAAACCTCACGCGGTCAGCAACGCCCTTCTTAGCTGCATTTTTGCGTGCAATCTTTACCATTGCGGGCGAAAGGTCAATTCCTTCGAGTTCTAAACCCGGTGCTCGTGCAGCGATCTCAATAGGCAGATAGCCCGGGCCTGTTCCGAGATCCAAAACTCTTCCCGTTGTGAGTGTTGGGGTGACCTCAGCCGCCACCGCTTTACACAAGTCTCTTAACGGTGGGCTCTTACTCGCAATCAATGCGTATACCCTGGCTCCCGGTGCAGGAATGCTCTCGATCTTCACTTTTCTCGGTAAACCTCCACTGCAGTTTTACTAAACTATAGTTAAAAACCAAACAATTCATACTTAACACCCTCGCCTAGAAACCGCTCGATCCATCCATGTGCGTGCGAAACTAAGCCGTCCGTGATGAAAACTCCTTAAAGTGCT
>JAENXH010000018.1 GCA_016649585.1 Methanosarcinales archaeon | reverse complement strand
TCCTTGAGTTCATCTCGGCTCAGCACGCCTAAATTGCAATGCGGCAGTAACCCGTGTTTTATCGCAAGTTTGCACAGGTCTTTCGTATACTCGACGAGCGAGCTAAAACCTTCTTCGATAACGCGGTTGTTGAAGAACGAGGATAAATATGCGAGCTCTGGATTCTCGCCCGCGGAAAAAAGAGCTTCGGTTGCCGCTCCTTTGTGCTGGACAACGTTTAAAAAGTCCTGCACTTCAGTAACGTACGCAGCTTCGCGGCTGCGCGCTTTGAACACGCAGTAGTCGCATGCATTCCGGCATACGTTCGTCACCGGTATGAAAATGTTTTTGGAGAAGGTTACGTATTTTCGGCTCATTTCATTTCGTTTTGTGTACTTAGTTAAAGTATAAATTAATACAAATCACAAAATAAACTAAAGTATAGTATGAGTAGGGGGTAGAGATATGAAAATAATATCAGGAATTTCCATGCAGGTTCTGGCTGCGAGAATTGCAACGGAACTGGGCGGTAACGCCTCATTATGCGAGTTCAAGAAGTTCCCCGACGGCGAGTTATACACGCGTGTGGTCGACGACATAAAGGAAGAAGAAGTAACCATCGTGCAGAGCCTTATGGCTGATTCTGGCATGATAGGCTTGCTGCAATTGATAGATGCCGTAGAGGAAGCACATAAAACAACCGTGGTTATCCCTTATTTAGGGTATGCAAGGCAGGATAAGCGGTTTAAACCCGGTGAAGCGATAAGTTCACGGGCAATAGCACGGGGCATAAGCTTTGCAGGCATCGTGGACAAAATCTACGTGGTGAACGTGCATAACAGAGCGGTCTTAGAGTATTTTGATGTAGAGGCAAAGGATCTGGATGCTGCACCTTTAATCGGCGATTACATCGCGCAAAAAGGAATAGCACAGCCGGTGATAATAGGACCTGACGAAGGTGCAAGAGAGTTAGCGAAGGCAGTTGCTGCTCCCCACAGCTTCGATTACGATGTGCTGGAGAAGAAACGGATAAGCGGCGATGAAGTGCAAATAAAGCCAAAAGAGGTAAGCGTGGAAGGAAAGAACGTTGTCATCGTGGACGATATCATTTCCACGGGTGGCACGATAGCAGAAGCAGCTTCTATGCTCAAAGCACAAGATGCTAACGATATATACGTCGCATGCATACATGGCCTTTTCGTGCAAAATTCCACGCTACGAATCCTCAACGCAGGCGTCAAAGAGATAATTGCGACCGATACAATACAATCAATATTCAGTGAAATAAGCGTAGCGAAGCTGATTGCAGAAGAATTGACCAGGTGAACTTTCTTTACTTTACTTAATCTCCCCCAAAGAAGCGCCTCATCATTGGATTCATCTCCATCATCTGCTCTGATGCTATGTCTTCATAGAGCCTGTAAGCAATGCTCACTCCCAGAAGTAAACCTGTCCCTGATGCCTGCCCAAGTGTGCCGAACATATTTGCAACCACACACATCAATCCCAGTATAGCACCGCCCATGAGCGTTATTTTCGGGATGTATCCTTCCATCATTCTCTCTATCGCCACAGGGTTCCTCCGATGCCCCGGGATTTGCAGTCCTGACCGGTATATCTGTGATGCCACATCCTTAGGCCCCATTCCAGTCGTACTTATCCAGAACAGAGCGAATATTGCCCCACCTATAGTCATAAACGCAATGTCAACACCCAACCTCATGGCAATTTGCCAACCTGCAACGTTCGGATAAGCGCTATGCACAAGTGATGGGAACCAGTCCCAGGGACTATAAACCGGGTCAAGATAATACATCAAGCCTGAAACCGCACTGTTTTCATCATACGTTCCAAAGATGGTGATTCCACGAGAATAAAGCATTCTTCCAAAACCCTGTATGCTCGCCTGTAATGCTCTTACAAGGATCATCGGAAGCACACTCGCGTATAAGAGCTTAATCGGGAACCTGCCACGGGCACCTCTCGCCATCGAATGTGCCAGTGGTATCTCTAAACGAGTACTCTCAAGGTAAACCACGAGGAAAAATATACCGATAGTTGAGAAAAGTGCGATTAGGTGATGCTGGAAAAGGAACGTTATTCCCCCACTCAGTATAGTATTCCCAAGATCTCCTTGCTGCACTAGTTCTATCCATCTGGGAATTACACCCACCGCCCAGCCGCTTTCGTCTGGGATCCAATTTATCAGCCCGGTAATTATCGCCTGTGAAACACCAGCGATGATGAATAATGAGACGCCTGAACCTATTCCCCATTTTGATACCACCTCATCCATGAAGTAGATAAGCATTGCCCCGATGAAGATTTGGATGAAAAGCATGAACGCGATGACCTGCAAAGATACACCCAGCATTGCGGCTATTTCCGGATGCGGCTTATAAAAGCCCACAACGTATGTAAAGCTGATGAGAGCGGCAAAGGCCACAACGAGCAGTTTCTGCATGTTTTGGTAAAACGCCTGGTCTCGAGGGTCGCTCAAGTTCAATTTTATTATTCCCGCGCCAACCAGAAGCTGTAGGACAATAGAAGCATCAACGATTGGCATGATTCCCAGCGCAGTTAATGAAAACATTTCCCCCGCGAATATCGCACGCCATCTGCCGAAAAGGTCCAGCGATTCCGGCGACAGACCGAAGAGGGGGACGTTACCAAGGGCAAAAAAGAGAACAAGTATGGCAAGGGTCCAGCCTAACTTCGCTTTAAAATGAATATGCCACCCCGGGCGTTCAACCATGGGGAATTTACTTAAAATTGGCGTTAAAGCATCCCGTAAATTTAGCTCGGTCATCTAAGCAACACTCACTCATACTCCGCTTTCTACTTCTACACTTCCACCTACACGTTCTATCTTTTCCTGCGCTGTTTTTGATATTTTGTTCGCTTTGAGCATCAGCTTCTTCGTTACTTCCCCCTTGCCCAATATTTTCTGTATACCGAGTTCATTTACGTCGAGATAAATGCCATCGCCTTTTTCTTCCGCCTTTCCTCGCTCTATCAACTCTTCCAGTATCTCTTCCAAATCACCCACGTTCACCGTCTTATCGTCACTGCGATTGTAGGTGGGTAGCTGGGACTTGTTATTTCCCTTTCTTATCCCCCGTTTCAAAGACCTCACAACGTGATGCGCGTATGCGCCAGCATTGCCGGATCCTCCTTTACTCCCTTTCCCTCTTCTCTTCTTAGTCGAGCCACCACCGCAGGTTCTTGTTCCTCTTATCCTTTTTATCCTCTTCTTCATATACGCTGACCCTCGTCTATATCCTACCAGCAGTTTAAAAGCATCATTTATATAGCTTTATCTTTATTATATCTCTACTGCAACAACAATAGTATAGTTTGCTTTCTTTGTATTATAAATTGGAGGATTAAAGGGAGATGTTAAAGGTAGATATAAAAATAGAAAATGTAGTAGCGAACTCAAGGCTTGCCGAAAGCCTTGATCTGGAATATGTTGAATCGAAGTTAGAAGATGCGATGTTCACGAAGAAAAAATTCCCTGGTCTGGTGTACAGAACAAAGGATCCAAAAGCCGCTTTTCTCATCTTTCGCTCCGGGAAAGTGGTGTGCACCGGGTCGAAGACTGAAGCAGGCGTTCGGAAGGTAATGGACATGCTTGCTGCCGCACTTATAGGCCTAGGTCTGGAAGTGGATGAGCATCCGACGTTTAAAGTGCAGAATATCGTCGCTTCTGCCAATCTTGGAAGAGAACTCAATCTCGGAGCCATCGTGGTAGGGTTAAAGCTTGAAGGTATGGAGTACGAGCCGGAGGTTTTCCCAGGGTTAGTGTATAGAATAAAGGATCCTAAGAGTGCTATATTGATCTTCAGCTCTGGACGGTTGGTTATAACCGGTGGGAAGACCATGGGGGATTGTGAAAAGTCAGTGAAGGTATTACTTGATAAATTGACGGAGCTGGAATTGATTGAAGCGTAAAAGTCGAAAATAGGACATCAATCGCGATTTATAAAAGGATTGAAGCGAAAGGAATCGGAAAAGAATGGAGGATAGATTGGAGTAGGATAAGCCGTTTTAAATGAGAGCTTCTTTCAGACTACCGAGATTGAACTGAGTATTTGCGCAGCCATTCTTTGTCAACGGGATCCCTCTAACAGCCAATCCTTCTGATTCGGCAACGCTTAGTCCTAATCTTATTTCTTCGGGGCATGCAATTCCTGAAACGGCATCGCAATTCATAACTCCAAAAATATTCCTTATACATGACCCACCTGGCAGAATGAATACTTTATAGCCTTTTTCTTCAGCGAGTTCTGTTGCTTGATGTGCTAAACAATCGGCTGAGCAGTGGTTACAGAAATACGAAGAAAAGTCAGGATCAAAGTCCGCTTTGCACCGCCAATCCATGTATTTTCTGCAACAATGTGGCACGAACAATATTTTTTCGTTTGCTTTTTTGAACTCCTCCTCATGAACCAGATTTTTAATTTGAAGATCCACCAGGTCTTCAACAATAGATATCGCGTCTTCCAACTGGATGCCAAGCAGTTTATCCACTCTGAATTTTCTAACGGTATTCTTTGAGAACGCCCCTAACTTCCTGTGCAATTTCCGTTTATCCACTACCTTAGCAATATCCTTAAAAAAACCTCTTGGGAGTTTTGTCAAATCGTAGTTGAAAGAATATGCCATAATCTTATATCTGGGTTGGAGGTATTAAAAGTATTTGTTCCATGCATGCCAGCCTGTCGATTTCAACGGGGATGGAATGAATGGAAATAGTTTACCGTAAATCTTTATTTCATTGCTATAGCTGCGCCACATGCAGGACATTTTTTCTCTGATGTAAGGTGACAACCAACCACATCAAATCCATATCGCGTGATTAACAGTTCATCGCAATGCGGGCAATACGTATTTTCATAATGATGCCCCATGACATTGCCGAGATAAACGTAATTCAGACCTTCTTCTCTTCCTATTTCCCATACAAGCACCAATATTTCGATCGGTGTTCGTCCGTTGTAAAGGCCGACTTCAAGCGACTTGTACGCAGGATAGTACTGTTTTGCATGCCAGGGCGTATTCTCCCAGCGTCTTTTCTGATTCGCGACGCTATGCTTCTCAAACATTCCGCCTCATCATTCACTCCCGGTATAATGAGCGTGGTAATCTCAACATGCACTCCTTCTCGCTTCGCTTTCTTTATGTTCCGCCATACTTTTTCAACATCTGCGCCACAATAGTTACTCACCGCTTCCTTACATACAGCATTTTACATCTACATTCATCACATCTAACCCATGCATGCTCTACGATACGAGCAAACTTAGTGTGTCGGAACTCATATGGCCATTTGTCACGTAGGTATTGTAATATCCCTCCTTTTTAGCGAGTGCAAAAACATCAAGCGAGTATTCTAAAAGCAGTGTGGGTTCGTTAAAGGATATAGAAGTCCCATGGCAGCCATTTTCTTTCACGAGCTGCACGAATCTCTCTGGCGAAATATAATTATTTCTCGCACGAGTTGGAACGGATTTGCTAATCTCCCAATTCTGACACCAGGGGCAGGAGAAATTACAGCCGTAACTTCCAACCGTTAATGCTTTGCTGCCCGGGAAGAAATGGAAAAAAAGTTTCTTTTCTATTGGATTCGCACTTATAGAGGAAATATCGCCATATTCCAGAGTATAGAGTTTTCCGTCTATATTCATCCGTGTTTTACAGAATCCTAACTTGCCTATCGCAATCTCGCAGAACCGATCACAGGTTTTGCATCTTACTTTTTTACCTGCTTGCTCGTATAACAGAGCTTCTTTTACGCAGCTCGACGTTTTCATTCTTTACTTGATACTGAGATAGTGTTTATTTCAAAAAGAGATAACCAGACGCACATAATATTCTGGATCTCATATGCATCCGCGAACCTCCGATAGCAAGTAAATCATTATTCCGTTTACATGGCAATGTATTTATATCAAGATAGCTAAGGGGAAAGATAAAACGCATGGACACTATACAATCAACTCTTTTAGGTGTGCTCCAGGGGATTACGGAATGGCTTCCAATTAGCAGTCAAGGGCAGACGGTGCTCGTTATGCTAAATTTTATGCAGATAGACCTTGAGACCGCTCTATCAGTAGCTGTTTTCCTTCATATAGGTACAATGCTCGCGGTTCTGCTCAGATTTAAAGCGGATTTCTCGTTAATGCTGAACCGTGACTCAAAATTATTGAAGATCATCCTCGTTGCAACATTATCAACGGGAATCACCGCATTACCTCTTCTCTTCTTCATCAAGAACTTGTTCGAGTCTGGAGACTTTGCAACGGTTTTAATCAGCATTATGCTGATACTAACCGGGCTTATGCTCGGAGTTCAAAGGCGATCTGGCAACAGCTACCGGACTCTTGATGAGATAACCACGAAAGACATGGTGCTTGCAGGGCTTGCACAGGGATTTTCCATTCTACCCGGAATCTCCAGATCCGGAACTACAATTACTATTCTGTTGATGTGTGGCATCAAACAGGAACTTGCACTGAAGCTATCATTTCTTATGAGCGTTCCGGCGGTGTTGGGTGCTGTCATATTGTTTGATATTTGGAAAATATCAGCTATTGCACTGAGCGATGCAGCCATCATGGTACTGTCATCACTTATAGTAGGATATGTAACAATGAGCATGCTCTTACGATTTGCAAAGCGTGTGAATTTCGCGATTTTTTGCGTTTCTTTAGGCGTACTGACTCTTTTATTGTCGCAGATACCGATACTATTATAGTAACAAAAAATAATAACAGGATAAACGGTGATTGCAATGCAGACGATAGGATTAACCGCCGCAATGATATTCGCGTCCTTCGCGATTATTATGGTAGCACTACCGCGCTTTATAAAGAAACTAAAGAAAAGGGGCACTGTAGCTACCGATCAGTACAAGAGGGATTTGAGAAAGATACCCACATGGGGTGGGGTTGCGATTCTCGCCGTGGTCTTCTTACTGTTCAGTGTAGCTGCCATCTTCGAATATCTACCGGTGCCTTTTTCAGTGCCACTTTTGGCAACGGAAGTGGATTGGGCAATACTGATAGTAGCGAGCTTGTTTGGTGCCTTTGGGTTGGTTGACGACTTTGTTGATGTTGGCAGACCGGTGAAAATGTTAATGCTATTCTTCTTTTCTTATAAGTTAATCTTTGTGATAGGAGCTACAATGGTTACGATTCCGTTTTTAGGACGCTTTGACTTCGGCGCTTATTATCTCTTTTTGATCGTTCCCCTTTATGTATTGGTAGCGGCGAACCTTGTGAATATGCATTCCGGATTTAACGGGCTGGCGTCTGGACTGTCAGTCATAGTGCTTGTATTCTTACTGGTTAAATTTGTAATGGCAGGCTATGCCGGCGTTTTCGTGCTGAGCTGTCTCGTCGGAGCCACTGCAGGCTTCCTATGGTATAACAGGTATCCAGCCAGGATATTTATGGCTAACATTGGCTCTTTGTCCTTAGGAGCTGCTATCGGCGCTGCGGTTGTGGTATCCGGCTTTCTGGTGTCGGGGTTCATCATGCTCATACCGCACACGATCAATTTCTTGATGTATATTTACTGGCGGCTCATGCACCGGCTTCATCCAGAGGACTTGAGATGGAAGATAGAGAAGTTCGGGAGAGTTCGGGAGGATGGTACGCTTGAGGTTCCGAATCCATTGACACTGAAATGGGTGCTGCCATATTACTACAAAATGACGGAGAAGCAAGCGGTGCTGGCGATGTACGCGTTAACAATACCCTTTTGCGTTGTTGGACTGTTTATCCCGTATTGATTTTATTTTTTTAAAAAAGCTTTATAACATGAAAAAGCGAGAAGATAAAATGGGCATAGAATCATGAAAGTCGTCATTTCGCTGGGTGGCATATTTTTCTCGGACGCTGAGACCATAAAGAACGTTGCCGCGATGCTTGATGAACTTGCTAAATCGTGCAATTTATACGTAGTTACCGGCGGTGGAGAACGAGCTCGTGAGTATATAAGCATAGCACGTGTGTTAGGTGCAAACGAAGCACTCTGTGATTATATGGGTATAGCTCTGACACGAATAAATGCGAAATTGCTCATTTCTGCGTTAACAAATGCGTATCCCGAGCCTTTTCTCGATTATAAAGAAGTTGCAGTGGCAAAGGTGAAAGGCGATGAAGAGCGGATAGCAGTTATGGGTGGAGTAAGCCCGGGATATACAACTGATGCTGTGGCTGCGATCCTCGCGGAATTCGTTAATGCAGACCTTTTCCTCGATGTAACCTCGGTAGATGGAGTTTATGATGCGGACCCGCGTATAGATCCCAGCGCCAAGAAATACGACAGGCTCTCACCTACGGAACTCGTAGCACTGACAATGAAAGGGGATCTAAAAGCGGGGTCGAGAATTGTTATAGACCCTGTTGCAGCGAAGATAATAGAACGAAGCAGAATAAAGACCATCGTTATTAACGGGAGAGATCCGCGGGGTATTATAAATGCAGTTCACGGAAAGCATCAAGGCACTGAGATCTCGGAGTGAAGTAAGTTATGTTCGCACAGGATTAAGCACTCTTATCCCCAGCTTTGCAGCTTCCTCTACTATATCGCCCCTTTTTCTCCTTCCAACACGGGAGGCTATCCGCACAGCCATTCCTTCATCTCCTGCAACCTCAGCTTTAGCAAGATCGTTCGTATTGAAAACAAGCACTTCTCGCACTCCCGAAGGATGCAATCCACGTTCTTCCTTCTTTCTCCGATAGCCCACTTTCACTCTCGCACCTTTCGCCGCTATATTCTCCCGCATCTTATTGTCGTGCCCACGAGGTCTTCTCCAGCTTTTGCTCAGCTTCTTCTTTGTCCGCCATCCATATCGCTCGAATTTCATCCTTCCTCTCTTCTTCATCTCGTCTTCCTTTAAAAAGAACGCTTTGATAAAAAACTTATTTTTTCTTTTAGCACCGGTTTTCTTTAATAAGGGGCCAGACCAGTAAGGGGCCAAGCCCCCCTTACCAACCCACCTAACCAAAAAGAAATTAGTTTTGGATCAAAACTTTTCTAAAGGTTTGTCTTATCAACCCACCCAACCAACATTTTTTGGATCAAAACTTTTTCTAAAAGGTTTGTAAAAAGAAAAAGTGTTGTGTTTACAGCTTCACGAGCATCGCATCAAATATGTTTTCCACGTGCTTTATCTCTTCTATACTGCCCTCACTAACCATACCGTCCACGTTAATCACCATGACTGCATCTCCTCCGACCTTCTCCCTACCCACCTGCATCCCCGCTATGTTTATGCCCCTGTCGCCTAAGATCGTGCAAACAGGACCGATCACCCGCGGTTTATCGAGGAAGGAGCAGATAAGCATGTAGCCAGAAGGAGATGCATCCACTCTGTAGCCGTTTATCTTCACTATTCGTGGATCGTCTTTTCCGAAGAGTGTGCCTGCAACCGTCTTCTTTTTCTCTTCGCCCTCTATCCGCGTAGTCGTTGTAATACTAATCAATGAGCTGAAATCTTCAATCTCCTCCGTCTTGCTTTCAGTAATTTTTATCCCGAACTTCTTTGCCATTGCCTCGGCATTTACATAATTCACACCATCGGTGAACAATGATAGGGCGCTCTTCAGGATTGCCCTGGTGATTATTCTCGTGTTCTTCCCTATGCCTGAATCTGCAAATCCTAATTCTCCTTCGTAAGAGACGTTGAATTGTTCAATTCTACCTGTTTTGGGTATGAGCTGCGCAGCGAGCAGCCCAAGTTTCTCGCCTAATCCTAAATAAGGGTTTATGGTGTCCATTATCTCCTCTTCGACGTAGATCATGTTCACGGTATTCCTTACCGGTTTGTTCTGTAACGCATCTATGACCTCATCTGCAATACCCAGAGCAGCAGCCTTCTGCGCTTCGGTGGTGGATGCGCCCAGATGGGGCGTAACAACCACTTCTTCCAGTTCCAGCAAATCACGTTCCTCTGGTGGCTCCTGCTCGAAGACATCCAGAGCTGCTCCTGCTACTTTTCCACTCTCTATCGCTTCTTTCAGCGCGTGCTCATCTATTATTCCACCTCGCGCGCAATTTATTACACGAACCCCCTCCTTCATCAACGCGAACTCGTTTGCACCGATCAGGTGACGGGTGTCCTTTGTCAGAGGTGTATGAATCGTGATAAAATCTGCGACCTGAAAGGCCTCATTTAAACTTGCAAGAGTAATGCCAAGCTCTTTTGCCTTCTCTGATGATATAAAGGGGTCGTAGGCAACGACTTTCATTCCAAACCCTTTTACTCTCTTCGCAACTTCACTACCCACTCTGCCCAGGCCTATTATGCCCAATACCTTGCCATTTACTTCCACACCCATGTGCTTTTTTCGGTCCCACTTCCCTGATTTTAGCGACACATTCGCAGCCGGTATCTTCCTCGACAGGCTGAGCAGCATTGCAATGGTGTGCTCCGCTGCAGAGATTGTATTTGCCTCTGGTGAGTTCACCACCAGTATCCCCTTTTCCGTCGCTGTTTCCACAGCTATATTATCCACGCCGACACCCGCCCTGCCTATCACTTTTAATCGGCCGGCACTCCCGGCTTCTATTATCTCCTTCGTCACTTTCGTGCCACTTCGTATGACAATCGCATCGTAGTCTGCAATACGCTCCTTTAAATCCTCCCTGCTTAAGTCTAATTCAACGTCAACTTCTGCAAACTCCCGCAGCTTCTTTATCCCCACCTCCGAGAGATTATCTGTTACAATCACTCTTTTCTTTTTTTCCGCTTCATTCTCCTTTGATTTCATCTACCATTCTCCCTCTTTACCACTTCAAAGATTATACCAGAAATATAGCGTTGCTAAAACATAAGTTAAATAATCGGTAGAAAAAGAAATAAACTACCGGCTATTATTATCGTCTATTGGGTCAGAGAACGGTTCGTGATACGCTGTATCGTGTGGATCTTTTTCTGATAGTGCAAAATGGCAAAAGATAAGGTAATCGGAGGAGAAGTATAATAAATAGCGCGAGGTGTCATACCCATGACAGTAATCGAGATAAGAGAAGTAAAAAGTCGGGAAATTTTGGATTCTCGTGGGAATCCTACCGTAGAAGTGGACGTGAGTACAGCGAACGGGTTTGGTAGGGCGAGTGTGCCTTCAGGAGCATCAACCGGGAGTAAAGAGGCATGTGAGAAACGCGATAGTGAGAAGATACGATATAAGGGCAAGGGAGTTCTCAAAGCGGTTGAAGCTGTGAATACCGTGATTAAAAAAGCACTCAGTGGAATGAATGCTCTCGAACAACGAGAGATAGATACGCAGTTGATAGAACTGGATGGAACGGAAAACAAGTCGAATTTAGGTGCAAATGCTATTGTCGGGACATCAATGGCGGTGTGTAAAGCCGCTGCGGATTCGTTAAACAAACCGCTCTTTGAATATATCTGTGAGGACGTCGCAGGGATGAAGCTCTCGTATGAGCTTCCCGTACCGATGATGAACGTGATAAACGGCGGGCAGCATGCGGGTAGCGAACTGAGCATACAGGAGTTTCTCATCTTGCCCCTGGGCTTTGACCGATTCAGCGATAGTTTACGAGCAGGTGTTGAGACTTATCATACACTTAAAAAAGTGTTAGCTGCGAAATACGGTAAGATCGCCACGAACGTAGGTGATGAAGGAGGCTATGCACCGCCCATGCGTATGACGACTCAGGCACTCGATGCGATAACAGAAGCGATAACCGCGGCTGGCTATTCTGAGGCTGAGATACGCTTGGGCATGGATGCTGCGGCTTCGTCTTTCTTCGACTCTAAAACACAGAAGTACAGGATCGACGGCGCATGGAAAGAGGGCTCTGAACTCATTGACTTTTATCAAGACCTCGTGAAGAGCTATCCGATAGCATTGATCGAAGACCCGTTTGAGGAGGAATCTTTTGAGTTATTCGCAGAACTCACCGCTAAGATACCGCGGCAGATTATCGTAGGCGATGACCTCTTTGTGACAAATGTCAAGCGGTTAGAGGAGGGGATAAAGCACGGAGCGGCAAATGCGGTTCTGCTGAAGTTGAATCAAATCGGCAGTATTTCGGAAACGCTGGATACGATTAGCTTGGCTAATAAAAACCGGTATAAGAAGGTAGTCAGCCATCGGTCAGGGGAGACTGAAGATTCGCTTATCGCCGACTTCTCGGTGGCAATAAATGCAGAGCTAATAAAAACCGGTGCGCCTGCACGAAGCGAAAGAACAAGTAAATACAATCAGTTGTTGCGGATAGAGGAGGCAATGGGCGATAAGGCACGGAGTAAGAAGATTTTTTGACGACAGATATTGCATACATTTTTTAGTCTAAAATGGGAGAAGTGCCAAAAAAAATCATATTACGTAGATTAGGCGGAGTTACGGCTTAAAACAGTCATCAGCAGAACCTCAAAGTACCACACCCAATATGCTCGCGATTATCAAATAATAACCGGCCAAACCTTTCCACTTGCCCCAGTTTTCGGCAATTCTGCGGGCCTCGATGCCGGAGATTTTGCGATCGTCACAATAATAATGCGCGATATGCCGTCGTAAGCCGAGGTCATCTGCCGGTATGGCTTCTAATTTGCTCATGCCGCGCAGCATCGTAAGTTCTGCAGTCCATACTCCGATCCCGCGTATCTTACAGAGTTCCTTGATGATTTCCTCTGCATTTTCATAAGTTTTGTATTGCTCTAAATCCAGTTTTCTCTCCACGATAGAGTTTGAAATATCGTGGATATACTCTGATTTTCTCATACTCAACCCGCAGTTACGGAGTTGTTCAACAGTCGCAGCGGCTATGTTTTGTGGTGTTGGATATGCGTAATAGACTTTGTCATTTATCGTTAATTGAGCACCAAACGTTTTAATCACGTTTCGTTCCAAGCGGTGCGCCACAGTAAGCGAGATTTGCTGTTCTATTATTGAGTCAACCAGAGCTTCAAAGACGGTAGTCGTGGTCGGGCTCTTTAAACCTCGCAATTGCTGAGTCAACATTGACATAACTTTATCAGCTTTAACCTCGTCATAAAACGGAGTAAGGTCAAATTTCAAATTG
Organism: Methanosarcinales archaeon; assembly: GCA_016649585.1. Lineage (GTDB taxonomy): Archaea > Halobacteriota > Syntropharchaeia > Alkanophagales > Methanospirareceae > JACGMN01. The sequence continues at coordinate 1,142 of JAENXH010000018.1, read as the reverse complement.
TAAAGGGAAAAGACCGTTTCTTCGATTAGTTTCTTATCCTTAGTAGAAATTGACTCGTTGGATTTTAACTCCACTGATAATTCCGGGTTATCTACCGTTCCTAAAGAGGTTATCGTGATAAGCATCAGTTTGTCGTTCACGCGTACAACCTGCCAGTACTTCCCGTCTTCGTAGGTACGGATTTGAGGATCGCCGCCGGAAAAAATCGTAGCACTTAAAGGGAAATCAAACGGCGGAACGGGTGTTATTGTCAGTCGCATATCTCACTACAAGCCTTTGAGGGTTATAAATGCTTTTTTGGAAAAGGTCGAGAGCTTTTTGGTTGACGTTTCAAGCACATATTGTTTTTCTCGAAGGATAATTTTAATGGGGTAAACTTAGGGTCAAATGTTTCCCCTACCACAAAGCAGATACGAGCATAAACAAAGGAAGAGAACGGTACTATTATTTATTCTGAAGTACAGTATTTAACTTCAGCAGCAGAAGATGATAGAAGCAGGAATAATAGGCGGAACTGGATACACTGGTCTTGAGTTAATACGATTGCTTGTGCGGCATCCACAGGTGAACCTATCTGTCGTAACGTCCAGAAGGTACAAAGGGAAGAAGGTAAGCGATGTAAATCCGCACCTGTTCCCGTTTATCGAACTCGATTATGAAGACGTTGATACCAAAGAGATAGCGGATAGAAGTGATATTGTCTTTGTTGCGGTTCCTCATGGCAGCGCCATGGAGTACGTGCCTGCGTTAAGGGAACGAGGAGCGCGAGTAATAGACTTGAGCGCAGACTACCGGCTGAAAAGAGCAGATTACGAGAGGGTGTACAAGCGCGAGCATAAGGACAAGAAAGAGCGAGACGCAGTTTACGGGCTGACGGAATTGCATCCTGAAGTAGCAGATGCGACTTTAGTGGCCAATCCAGGATGCTATCCCACGGGAGCTATACTTGCGGTTGCACCGCTGGTGAAAGGAGGAATGGTGAAACAGGTGGTATTCGATTCGAAATCCGGCATATCCGGTGCAGGAGCAGAGCCATCAGAGACGTCCCATTTCCCTAACCTCGCCGAGAATATTATTCCATACCAGGTAACTGCGCACAGGCACGTAGCTGAGATGAGAAGGGAGTTACCCGTGGACGTAAG
>JAENXH010000189.1 GCA_016649585.1 Methanosarcinales archaeon | reverse complement strand
CCTAAAATAAGTACGCTCATCAGATCAAAGCGTCGGCTAATAAATCTGGAAATCGAAGAAACCGAATCAGACGGTATGGAGATCTTAGTTAAGGTATATTCCAAAGAGGACGCACGAGACGCGTTAAAAGCCGGTGCAAATACTGTTTTTTACTCGGTCTTTGCCCATGATTTTCCGGGAAGTAATGCATCACCGTATATACCGCGGATTCTGTCTGATTCCGATGTAGCAGCCGCTATAAGCAAGGTAAATGCTAAAGATCATAATGCTATTCTTCTCGGCAACATCGGGATGATCTCCAAGCTATTACAATCAGAAGCACGAACGGTTTATCTTGATTATTCCGCGAACGTCTTCAACGACATAGATGTAGCCTTCGTCAGAAACTATGGTGCAGTTCCCATAGTATCTCCAGAGCTTAATCTATCCGAGCTTTTAGAATTCAAGAACAAAAATTTCGCCGTGTTCGTTCATGGCAGACCAGTTCTTATGACTACCAAATATCCGCTGCGAGAACGATTGCTGAAAGACGAAAAAGGGTTTGTTTTTCCTGTACGAAATGAATTCAACTGCACGCAGATACTGAACAGCGTGCCCATAGGTCTTTTCAACGATATAACAAAACTCTGCGATATTGGTATAAACAAATTCTTCTTTGATCTTACTGATGGCAATGCAGAGAAAATAATCGGCTTGTACAGGGACGTCCTTAACGGTAAAACAGTAAAAAAATCACAGCGGCGAAAGCACACACGCGGTCATTTCAACCGCGGTGTTGAATAATTTGCTTTTATCAAATTCCTCTTTTACTCATCCTCGCTTCGCTTTCACGTCACGGTACCAGTCTTCTCCGATCCCGTGGGAATAGCACGACTTCCCGCACGTTATCTATCTCCAGCATGCTCATGAGCAGTCGTTCAACGCCAAGCCCCCAGCCCGCATGTGGCGGCATACCATAACGAAAAGCGTTGAGATAAAACTCAAAACTTTCTGCACTGAGTCCTTTTGATTCGATGTTCTCCTTCAGCAGCTCGTACGAATGAACCCGCTGTGAGCCAGAAGCGAGCTCTAATCGCGGGTGCATCAGGTCAAACGCATCACACGTATCTTTGCCTTCGGTCGGTTGGGCGTAAAACGGTTTTATCGCACGTGGCCAATCGGTGATGAAATAAAGCTCGCCTATCGTCTTGCCGAGGATATGTTCGGCTGGAGTACTGAGGTCTTCACCCCATTCTATCTGTTCTCCTGCCTCTAAAATTAGCTCTATTGCTTCGTCATAGGTTATACGTCTGAACGGTACTTTTGGAACTTCCAATTGTAAATTCAGCTTAGATATGCCAGGATATAACGCAACCTTTGAATATACAGACGCAATAAGCTCCTCTAAGAGCTTCATTACCTCCTTATCCGAGACAAATGCAACTTCTACGTCCACCGACGACGCTTCATTGAGATGCTTTGTGGTGTCATGCTCCTCAGCCCGGAATATTGGCGCTATTTCGAATACCGAGTCAAGACCAGAAGCAATGAGCATCTGCTTGTAAAGTTGGGGACTCTGGTTCAAGAACGCTTCTCGTTCAAAATAAGTAATTGGAAAGAGAGCAGTACCACCTTCCGTCGCAGCACTCACTATCTTTGGCGTATTTATCTCGATAAAGCCTCGCGCGTCAAGGAAATCCCTAATCGCTTTAAGGACCTGACTGCGAATAATAAATATATGCTTTGTTCGCTCGGTTCTCACGTCCATAAATCTCGCATCTAACCGCGTATCCAACTCGGCACCAACTTTTCCCGTGATATCCAGGGGTAAAACGTGCGATGCCTCACTGAGAATCTCTATTCGTTCGGGTATGAGCTCATAACCATTCGGCGCTTTTTGCTCGCCTTTTACCGTCCCTGTTATTGCCACTACGGATTCACGGGGGACTTTCTTCGCCTGTTCAAACAGCTCCTTCCCTATTGTCTTCTTGTGGAGTGTGACCTGAGCAAAGCCTTCACGGTCTCGTACAATAAGGAAAAAGACACCGCCGAGATCCCGCTTCTCGTGTACCCAGCCCGCGATGTTCACGCGTTCGCCGTCATCATCCTCGGTTATTTCGTTAGAGTATTTCCGGTTCTCGATTGGTAATTTCATATTCTGTATTTTAGCTCTGTTCTTAATAAAAAAGCAGTTGCGGAAACGGGTTTACTACACTATACTTCGGAACCCGGATCAGAATTACAAAAAGGCGGAATATTATTATAGGTAGAATGCCCGCAGTTGCGGTTGAGATAACGAAGACGGGGGAAGCGTGCAAGAACATCGTCACTGGCCGCCACTGAGGAGTCCTGTTCCCTACTAACAAGACCCGTGCGAATGTGCTGCAACTTCTACCGTGACGGCATGCGCTAGAGCAGGCGATCACAAAGCGAATAGGGTGACAA
>JAENXH010000188.1 GCA_016649585.1 Methanosarcinales archaeon | reverse complement strand
CGAAGAGATGTATATGAAGGTAGCCGAGAAGATTGGTGAAGTAGCACAATACGTAAAAGGAGGCATGGCGGTATTCTTCCCGTCTTACGCGCTTCTAAACGACATCGCCGCGTATTTGCCCGAAGCGGTGAGTAGACGGGCGATGGTAGAGCGGCGAGCAATGAATAAAGCGGAGAAAAACCGGTTTTACGAGCTGTTACGGGATACTAATGATGGGATATTGCTTGCCGTGCAGGGCGGGTCGTTCTCCGAAGGCCTGGATTACGAATCCAACACGCTGAAGGCGATTATTGTCGTTGGAGTGCCGTTGAGCCCGCCAACGCTGGAGGTAAAACTGATAGAAGGCTATTACACGGGTAAATACGGTGCGGAGAAGGGACGGCTGTACGGTTATCTCTACCCCGCGGTTACAAAGGTGCTGCAAGCGGCGGGTCGCGGTATAAGAAGCGAGCAAGACCGATGCATCATCGTTCTGATGGATTACCGATTCGCCAAGTTTCCATATAAAAACTGTCTCCCTTCAGATTACAATCTCACCCTTACCGATCGAGCGGAAGTGCTGTGTAGAAAATTCTTTTTTACATGAAACGTGCCGTGCAACTAACTGCCCTTATAGTATCGAACTACAAATCCTCCTCAATTCCCTCGAGTTCCTCGCCGAATTCCTCTTCTACTTCTCTCTCAAGATCAGCGCTCGCACTGGCACCTAAAGCTTCTTTTAGTAACTCTCCTACGGAATTCCACGTTGCAAGTGCCTTTTCCTTATCATAAGAGAAATTAAAAGACTTCTTTGCCCAATCGCTTTCTACAATCTTTTCACCTTCCATCTTTCGAACCCAGTGCTGCGCGATAGAGATAAACTTGCCATATTGCCCTTCATTGACAAAACACCTCCATACCAATCTCGGGCTACCATCATCATTTTTAAGAATCACTCTGTACCCAACATCTTTTAATTCCTTTATACCCGGTCTTATTTCGCTCATGGTTTTCCTTTCACCTACTCCTTATATTATTTAGATTTTCTACCGGTATATATATTAGACGGTGCTGCTTTTACTTTTATTCTTCGCTTTCTTTTTATTCGCCCCGCTCTTCACACTGCGCTTTCCGTATTTCTTCCTCTCCTTCTTCTCCATATACCCCCGTAACACCCCTGCATTAAAGAGCCAGGTATTCAGCAAATCCATCGTGAGACCAAACAAAAGCACGAGCGAGATGTCCCTTAACATGGGAATAGGAGCGAAATGGGATGAGAACAAATGAATAGAAGAGGAAACGAGGAACATCGCGAATATCGCGGATATGGTGGTAAAAGTCATCGTTATGCCTGTTTTCATTGCATTTCTTACCTTCTCGTTTAAGTCACCCTTTTTACGAAGCAGATTAGTCGTCAGTAAGATATTAGAGTCCACAGAATAGCCGATGAGCATAAGCAACGCTGCGACCGTGCCAAGCGATAATTCCATCCCTATTATGTCCATACAGGCAACTGCAATTACGATATCAGAAAACGCGGCAAAAATTACGGCTAACGGAGGAATAACTGCTCTAAATACCACGAAAACAACTATTGCCATCAGCGTAAAAGCAAGGATCACGGCACGCACTGCCTGACTCTGCGATTCCTGACCAAACAACGAACTTATGTCCCGCAGTTCATACGACCCGTATTCTTCTTTAAACATCGCTATCAACTCATCTTTTTGTGATTCGCTCATTTGTCCGAATTCTATACTCTTCTCATTCACGCCACCTGTATCCCTTATGTGGGTAATCGGATAAGCTGCGAATTTTGCAGTAAGCGCTTCTTTTGTATCGTCAGTTGTTATCTTTATCACGGTGCCGCCTTTGAAATCCGTTCCCAAGCGAACCGGTGAGTCTACGGTTACTTGCGTGTACGTGATTATAGCGAAAGAGATGAGTAAGATGATTAACGGTATCGCAACCATTTTTTTCACCGGATATTTCGTGATATCCACTTTTTCAAACAGGCTGTCTATATCGGGTATACGCATGCAACATCCTTTCTATTTATTTTAATAAAAACCTTCATCTTTTGCAGGCTTCATCCCAAAGCTATAGGTCCTAATTTTTGTTCAGCAGCACGCGTAATCCTTGTATTTCCACAAGGCATCCAGTTCGCGAATTGTGCATAGGAAATGGTACTTATTTAAGAATATGTAACAAAATACCTCGGTATGGGGAAGCCGAAGAGACGAGTTTCTCCGCGTGTCGCCAACCAGGTGAATCGGGATCTCGATAGGACTTGTTATTTTGTGCATAATCGGCGCAGTAAGTAGAGCAAATGCCCCTTGGGAACGCAATTCGTTCGGGCGTCCATGTTGGGACCCAAGGATCGTCGCCGCCTGCTGTATCGCGAAAATAGCCCTTAGGGGACGTCACATAATAAGTGTGCCAAGTTCATGACGATGGATAGATAGTATAGTTCCATTCTCCATGGAAGTCATCGCATTTAATGTTG
>JAENXH010000187.1 GCA_016649585.1 Methanosarcinales archaeon | reverse complement strand
AGAAAGAATTGGTAGGCAGAGGTGTAAGTTATTGTACTACCTGTGATGCACCCCTTTTCGATGGAATGGATGTAGCGGTAATCGGTGGCGGTGATCCAGCTATTACTGCTGTAAACGACCTCACCAAGTATGCAAGAAAAATCCACAGTATAGTTCGTGCTTCAGTAAAAGCAGACCCGATATTGGTAGAGAAGGCGGAAAAATCTGGTAAAGTTGAATTCCTGTCGGGCTATGCAGTCAAGGAGATAAGAGGGGAGGGTAAAGTAGAAAGTATAGTTATCAGAGATATAAAGGAGGATAAGGAACTCGCTCTCAATGTTGGGGGTGTTTTTATAGAGATTGGAGCCATCCCCAATGTCAAATTCGCAAAGGATGTGGTGAAACTTAACGAATTAAAAGAGATTGAAGTGGATTGTGATTGTAAGACGAGCGTTGCGGGCGTATTCGCGGCCGGAGACGTAACTAATGCACCGGAGAAACAAATTATCGTGGCTGCGGGAGAAGGAGCGAAAGCAGCACTAAGTGCATATCGCTATTTGATAGAAACCTAAAAAAGAAAAAAAGAAGTAGGGTGTGCGTGCCTTCTTACAGCAGCGCAACCCTATCCATGGCGGAGCATGGAGTTCCAGCGGTGAGCTACCTACATCTCGGGAGTTATTAACTCACTCGTTACGAATTTTTCGTATTCTTCTGGTTTCATTCCCTCGCCACACTTAGGGCACCAATAGGCCCCTGATTTCCCCATATAATCACCGCGGCTATCCGTTGTCTTGAATGAATAACCCAAGCCCTTCTCTTGACATTTCTCACAAAACCCTTCCGTTTCAACAGCACTCATTTCAAATGAACCGATCTTCTTTCGATACTCAATCTTCTCTCCCGGCAGTCTCTCCCAATCTGATGGAAACTTTCCTTCCATTTTACTCTTCACCTCAAGTTAAAAACGGGTTCACGAGCATATAAAACTGTAGCATTACACATCGGATTACGTAGTACACGATATTCCTCTCTCATAGGAAAAACATTCACTGCAATCTCTTTTTCTTAGAAGAAAAGAGATCATGTAACTAACAATGAGTTCCTTAGGTGACGCTCGCTCTTCTAAAGAGTGGTTCCAGTGCGCTGAAGCGATCGTGGAGATAGAGGGCGACCTCGTGTATAAACGGAGAATAGAGAAGCGATACAGGGTAAAAGAGTTGGACAAGCGAATAAGGAAAGAAAGAACGAAGAGCGAAGCGAAATTAATTTCGGAGGCGAGACGAAAAGGCGTGCCCACACCCATCATCTTCGATGTCAACGAGTACGTATTGGTAATGGAGAAGATAGAAGGTAATCTCGCGCGGGAGGCGATTAACGAGGATATAAGCGAGCGAATAGGCGAGTTCGTTGGCCTCTTGCACAAAAGCGGGATAATTCATAGTGATTTAACTACGTCCAATATTATCGTAGGGGATCACATTTACTTTATAGATTTCGGGCTATCATTTGTCGAATCGAGCACAGAAGCACGGGGCGTAGACGTTCATGTATTTTTTCAAAGCCTTGAAGGCACGCACGAATCCTACGGGCAATTAAAAGAGTCGTTCATAAAAGGCTACAAGCAGACGTTTCCACAGGCAGCGCAAGTGCTCAAAAGGGTAGAGGAAATCGAGCGCCGGGGACGGTATGTGGAACGATAATGGTTTTCCTCAGAATGAAAAATTTCAAAATTAAGCACCCAAATCATAAATATCCTGCTACTTCAACCTCTTTCTAATAGGCTCCAGCACCTCATTGAGTGACCTTACAGCATTAATCTTCAAATCTGACGGATGCACCTTCCCCTCTACATAATCGAGTTCGAGCTTCTCATAGCTCTCGTAACTGACATTTCCACCGTATTTCTCGCTTCGCTCTATCGTCACTTCGCCACTCTGTTCGGGACTCGGAAATATCGCATGCTTAAAGATTTGCAGTATCGGATTGCCCTCCGCGATTTTAGGTGGACAAAAAGCACCCATTAGCTTCTGTTCCACGCTCTCTTCAGGCTCGTCCACCGCTATATAATTTCTCAGGGATGAGGACATCTTATCGCCATCTAACCCTATTAATAACGGAGTATGAATGCAGATAGGTGCTTTAAAGCCCAGTTTCGGGAGGTTATCTCGTGCGAGCATGTGTATCTTCCGTTGGTCTATCCCGCCTACTGCAATGTCTATATTGAGATACGCAATATCCACCGCTTGCATCAGCGGATAGATCGCTTGTGAGACTTTTCGGTCCTCCGTGCTCCGAGAGACTTCGTCCATGCTCCTTCTCGCTCTCTTTTCCGTGGTTATCGTTGCAAGCCGTAATACATTCATCATATATTCTTCGTCCATTTGATAAGACGAGCCATAAATGAACTCCGTCTCTTCGCTTAACCCGGACGCTGCAAAACATCGCTTGTTATAGTCTGCAGTCTCCCTTATCTGCTCAAAACTCCCCTTTTCATTCAGATACGCATGCATATCCGCGAGAAGCACAATGACATGAAAGCCAAGAC
>JAENXH010000186.1 GCA_016649585.1 Methanosarcinales archaeon | reverse complement strand
CATAGACTCATCATTCTTACCGTGCATGTAATTTCAATAAGTGGTAATTGATATAGTTATTTCGTGACGCCCCCTTAGTAGGTCGTACGATGGTATAGAAGCATACCTCAAATCCCACACGTTCGTAGCACAGCAACTGCATACCGAACGACTACCGGGGCATAGCGTTATAGCGAGAGGAATGGCGGAAATGCCTGCATCGTATATTCGATTGATTTCAAGGCTTGTTACCTTTCAAATGAGGCGGAGAGGCATGAATGTCGTTGTGGATAGCTCTGGATTCAGTCTGAAGACAAGCAGCAAATGGTTCGACATCCGAATAAAGCGCAAATCCGAGAAGAAAGATTATCTCAAACTCCACATCGTAATGGACGTTGAAACAGGGATAATTCTGCATTTCTCGGTAACGGATTGGAAAGGCTCGGATTCCAAGGAATTCCAACGGTTGATCAGGAATCTGCCTCGTCTCGGTAAGGTTGTGGGAGATAAAGCGTATTCTTCCAGGGCTAACTGCCAGGCGGTGGCAGACAAGAAGGGCAAGCCCTTCCTCTGCTTTAAAACAAACGCTACGGGTAAGGCAAAGGGCTATCCGGCGTGGCAAATTTCCTTTAGGGCATATACGGACAATCCAGATGAATGGATGGACGAATATCACATAAGAAGCATCGTAGAGGCTGCGTTCTCAAGCCTCAAAAGGTGTTGGGGTCCCGATATAAAGAGCATAAAAGGTTGGCTAAAACGTAGAGAACTCGCGCTGAAAGTATTGGCGTATAATGTCAAAAGGGTGCTTTATGTGGGAAGGGCGAAGGATCTGGGAATCCCCCTTTGGGTGAACTGCCAGTAATCTCAACCCGACATCCGCAATGAACCCCAGAGCCCCCAATTAGTATATCTGCTCTTCAATGCGATATAACTTACTCTCGCTTAAGATGATAGGTATGGTGTCATCTCAATCTGTACCGACTTTCGGGATGAAGCCTCTTTTGCAAATAGGGATGTAAAATCCGTGACAAGGCTTTCGTTTGCAACAAACTTTATTTTTAAGGACGTTTTACTGGATGCCTGCTACGAAGTTCTTTCTTTAGTAAAGGTTTCTTTACACTTTTTCTTTTTTGAACGGCTTCGCCGTTCCATTGCTTTCAGCGATGTCAAAAGGAAACTAAACCCTTACAGGGTTTTCGGGGTCGTGGGGCAGAGCCCCACAGTGCTAAAAGAAAACTTATATCTTTGCGGAACTTTTCTTTTTAAGAAGCGGGTTGTGCTGAAAACAAGCTTTAAAATGTCTATTTACTAAGTAAAAAGAGATAACTACACTACAGGGAAGGTAAAGATGAAAAGTTCTTTTGGTAAAGCTTTTCTTACACTTTTTCTTTTTAGAAAAAAGAAAACCTGTGCTAAAAGAAAAACGTGGGTGTTTCAAAGCTTTTCTTCACAAGACCATGAGAAGGTTTGAGGTAGGGATACGGGATGCGAACGATGAAGAATTGACTCGTATAAGTGAAGGTATGGGTCTTTCGCTGAGTTTAGAGGAGATGCAGAGGCTAAAGCGTTATTTCGCAGCGAAAGAACGAGAGCCGACGGATGTTGAGCTTCAGAGCATTGCACAGGCGTGGTCGGAGCATTGCTGTTACAAGAGTTCGAAAAATGTATTGCAGAAGTTCATTTTTGGGATAGAAGCGCCGCAGAATATGTTAGTGATAAAAGAAGATGCTGGCGTCCTGGAATTTGACAAGGACCATGCGTATGTTTTTGCCTTCGAGAGCCATAACCATCCCTCGGCAATAGAGCCTTACGGTGGTGCCGCAACAGGGATTGGGGGCATTGTCAGGGATGTAATCTGCATGGGCGCGCAGCCGATTGCGTTGATTGACCCTTTATTCTTCGGCCCGTTGGATTATGGGTATGACAAACTTCCGGCAGAGGTGAAGCATCCGCGGTTTTTGTTTAATGGCGTTGTTGCAGGGATAAGCGACTACGGGAATCGTATAGGCATTCCAACATGTGCGGGTATGGTTTATTTCGATGAAGGCTATGTGGGCAACTGCGTGGTGAACGTCGGCTGCGTAGGAATAATGAAGAAGGCTGATTTGAGCAGAAGCATGGCGAAGCAGGGTGAAGTGCTTGTCCTGGTCGGCGGGAAGACCGGGCGAGATGGTATACACGGAGTTACCTTTGCTTCGGTGGAGCTGACGGGTGAGGAGGAATTCAGAAGCGCAGTTCAATTGGGTGATCCGATAACTAAGGAACCACTCATGCATGCGATACTGGAAGCGAACGGTAAGAGGCTGATAAGTGGGATGAAGGATTTTGGTGGCGGTGGCTTATCCTGCGCGGTGAATGAGATGTGCCATGCAGGGGGATGCGGTGCTGAGATTCATTTAGAGCGAGTGAAGTTGAAGGAAGAGGGTCTTAGCGCATGGGAGATCTGGGTTTCTGAATCACAGGAACGGTTTTTAATCGCGGTGGAGCCGGATAACGTGGACGAATTACTGGCAGTATTCGATAAATGGGATGTAGACGCCGTGGCTATAGGA
>JAENXH010000185.1 GCA_016649585.1 Methanosarcinales archaeon | reverse complement strand
CCTTGGAACAAAGGCACGAGTTCAGGCGGGTATCGATAGTAAGTAACGTGGATCTTTTCACCTTTTGACCTTACAAATGCCTGAATATTCAGAAATTTCTCGAATAGCCCCTCTATCTCCATTTTGGCGTAATCTCCTCCAATATCTCTTCTTAAGCAGCTTACAGTGCAGTATCCTACGAGTTTTATTGCAAGCATTGCTGCGATTTTGTTCAGCTCTGTTCCCGGCAGTTTGTCCAGGTTCAGGAAGATAGCTTCTTTGAGAAAGTTCTCTATTCCCCATCGTTTTTCGTAGATAGTTACCGTCTGCTCTTCTGGAGTTCCCTCATCATTTGTCAAGTAGCCGTAGTATTTGTCTTCACCATCCTCTTGGAACCAGATCACAATTAGTCTCGCTTCTCCCCGGTAATTTCTTAGATGGGTGCGTATAAAGGTGATTTTTCTTCCATCTCCCATTTCCCTGAACTGCTCCGCGGGTATTGACTTCATCTCTTCTACACGGTTTTGATAGAGCTTGAGAAGTGTCACATATTTTACCCCCATCTCTTTATCGATATAATCCAAAAGAGCGCCTACCGAGAACCATTTATCGAAAACCACCGTCTCCATTTCGTCACCAATGATGTCCCTTGTCGTGTTCAGCATCGGAATCGCCACATCTCCAGGTTTCAGTCCCGGATAATCCGCTCTCACAAAGATTGGGTCACCGGTCTCTTGGTCATGGGTGAAAGAGGCATTAACGCCCTTCATACTGATATTCCTGGTGGGGTGCTTGTCCTTTCCAATCCTCTTCTTCCCGAAGTAACCCATAAAATGCCTGTCAAGGTTGACTATCCTGCCCTTTAAAAGCCCCATTTCCTTGAATCTTTTGGAGCACAGGATGTTAAATTGTTCTGCATCCGATGTTTTCACTTTATCCAGGAAATCGTGGAAGAAGCTGGAATCAGGCATGTTACCCAATCCCGCGAAAAGTGCGAGACCTTGATCCGTCACACACTCAACTCGGCTTATCCGCTTCTTGCCCACAATGCCAAGATGGAGCAATGCTAAAACCGCTTTCTCAACGGGAATGCCATTCTGTTTCTCCACTTTAAGGGCATTGATCTTATCCACAATCCCCAAATGGAGAAGATAAGGGATAAGGAGAAAGCTTCCACCGTAGAATGTGTTAAAACCGTCTTTTAAAGCTTTGTCCAGCACCCTTTTTATTTCATCGGGAGTTCTGTTGCATTTCGACCTCTTATTTCCCTGGCTATTCGAGGCGCTTTTCTCCAGAAGTATGGAGTTCAAGCTTTCCGCCTCGTTTTTTTTAAAGTAACCCCGTGTTCTGAGAGCACACGTGCAACACTCCTCGCACTGATCTCATAGCCTTCTTCGGTAAGGATGTCGGTTATCTCATACATGTCCTTCTCAGGACTTTTGAATCGGATAGCCAATACCCGCTTCTCCAGCTTTTCGGTTCTCTTGGACTTACTCTTTGGTCCCTTCTTTTTGTCCTTCAACCCAGCCCACCTGTTTTTATCCCATGCGGTCTCGTATAAATGGCCCATAACTCTGCTATACCCATATTTGGCACAAATTTCTTCTTTGGAACTATCGCTCAACTTCAATTCCCTGACGAGCTCGTACCTCCTCTGGAAATAATCCATTAAATCTATAACGAACTTTTTGCCCTTTTTCCCTTCAATCACAATTTCATTCATACTATCACCCGAGTGATAAAAGGGCGAAGTATGTTAAATACTTTTTGTCATCAATTCGCTCGAATAACCCCGCAGCCCCTTATAGTATATCCCACGGGAAGTGAATAAAACCATTGAGATGCTGTCAAAATACTGAAAATTATAAAACATGTAGCAGCGGTAGTAAATACTGAAGTATATTAATGACAAGATTCGATTTACAAATCAAATCTCTAAAACCTGGCAGAATCGTAGATAAGCGCTAACCTTATCTATAACTAAACCTATATCATAAAACCGTGTAAAAGATAAACACGCTTCAATATCCCTGTGAATGGAAGAGAAGAAATAATTATGATTAAAAGGGCAAACATCAGGATAAAAGGGGATGTGCAGATGGCTGGATTCCGAACGTTCATCAAGAATACGGCGGATTCGCTTAATGTGAAAGGATTTACCGATAACCTGAAAGACGGAAGCGTTCGGGTGGTTTGTGAAGGTGAAGAAGGAGCGATAGAAGGGTTAATCAACGCGATAAAGGAAAATTCGCCTTCTTTTGCTCGCATAGAAGAAGTGAACGTGACATACGAGGAATACAAAGGCGAATTCACAGCTTTTGAGAGGCGTGGAGCGGACGTGCCGAAAGAAGAGAGTGAGATGCTGGCTTTGATGCGGAGTTTCGATAAGAAAGGAGAGGTGATGATTGGCATTTTGAATTCGATGAATGGAACCATGAAGAGCGTGAAAGAGGATACGAGCAAGATGCTGGAGAAGCAGGAGGATACCATAGGTGAGATACGTTCGCTAAGAGAAGACTTAAAGTCGTACATGGAGAACAAGTTCGGTAAAATCGAGCAGGAGATAGAAGCGATAAAGGCGAAAA
>JAENXH010000184.1 GCA_016649585.1 Methanosarcinales archaeon | reverse complement strand
GATTACTGCCTGACGCAGTACGATGCGTACCCAACGACCGCGGAGTCGCACTTCGGCGGGTCTGTTAGGGCTGCCTGTACCTCTGCAGGTAGTGCAACCGCGGTCGTGAGTGCGACCGGATGCGCGCAGTGTGGTCTGAACGCTTGGGGACTTGCCCAGTTGCTGCACTACGGTACCATCGGCAGGTTAGGGTTCTACGGATACGACCTGCAAGACCAGTGTACCTCCTCGACTTCGTTCGCATACCGAAGCGACGAGGGGCTGCCGTTCGAGATGCGAGGCGTGAACTATCCGAACTTCGCGATGAACGTCGGGCACCAGAGCGCGTACGCGGGCATAAATGCCGGTGCGCATGCGGCCAGCAAGGATGCCTGGGTGCTGTCGCCGTTGGTCAAGGTGGCGTTCGCGGACAGAGACCTGCCGTTCGACTGGGGCTACATAACCCGGGAGTTCGGAAGAGGTGCGCTGCGTGAGTTCAAGCCGGCAGGTGAGAGAGATCTCATCATACCGTAAGCAAGCACAAAGAACAACCCAAACAAAATAAACAAAACAAAACGGTAAAAAGGTAGATGGGGGCTTTTCCCCCCTCCCTTTATTTTTTCGAATTAGAATTTGCTTTCGTAGTTTTTTATTATCCGCTAATCACCATTCAGCGATCTTTTTATATCGTGGTGGAGAGATATATACTAAAGCAATGAAAGCGTATGAATTTCAAACAAAAGCGACATCCGAAGGCAAACTCGTGGTAGAGGTACCAGATGCCTTCCTTGAAGAACTCCAGCGTATAGGTATGCAAGAGGTTCGAGTAATAGTTTTAATCGGTGAACCAGCAAATGCGCATTACGAAGATCAAGCTTGGGCACGCTTGACAGCCGAGCAGTTCCTTGCAGGATACAATGACACAGATGCTATTTATGATCTACCGGGCTGAGCGATGCAAAACTATCTATCGGTTTGGTGAAGTCGTTTTACTCGCATTTCCATTCGCAAGCCGGCGAGAAGTTAAGCGGCGTCCAGCTCTCGTATTGCTGGATACTGGGAATGCAGACATTCTGGTAGCGAGGATTACAAGCCAATATACAGATACGGATTACGATGTGAAACTGGCGGAATGGGAGCAGGCTGGTCTTTTGCTTCCTTCGGTCATACGTTTGCATAAGCTGGCAACATTGCAAAAGTCATTGGTGGAACGGCAATTGGGGGCTCTGACACAAGATGACTTATCGAAGGTAAGGCTGAAGATTCAGCAGATTTTTGCCTCTATCTGAATTCCGACTATTTAAAAGGAAGGGTAAAAGAAGTGGTAGTAAGCCATTATGGGGCTAAAGAGGTTGACTGCTAAGCATTTTGATGTTATCATTATGTCTGAAATGCCTACTCCTCCTGCATCTTGTATCATGCATCTTCAGCATTAGCTAATGCAGAACAGACAGTTACGTTCTTCTGATCGATACCTGAACTAAACCACTCTCAAATCCTCTACTTTCGTTACCTTGCCATCCTGCATGTGCGCTATCCGGTCGCAGATGTCATAAGCGAAATCAAGGTCGTGAGAGACAATCAAGAAGGTCATGCCTAAATTCTCCCGCACTGCACGTATTGAATCTGCAACGAACTTCTTTGTTATCGGGTCCATGGTTCCGGTTGGCTCGTCGAGAATGGCAATTGCCGGCTCCTTCATCAAGATCTGAGCGAGCGCGATACGCTGCCGTTCTCCAACGCTCAGTTCAGCATGCGTTTTTTTGAGTATCTCCTCTACCTCCTCTTCGCTAAACCCGACACCCTGCAACATGAACTTCGCTTTCATGCTACCCAGCTCCATGGGCAACGGCAAGCCGAGGCAGGAGGTAAGATTCTCCAAGATCGTCTTCTCGGGATATAACGAGAACTCCTGGTGTAGCATAGCTACTCGTGTTGCCGTTTGCTCTCCGGTGCCTTCCGTCTTGGTCGCCCAGGACAACCACACGCCGGTCTCTGCTACCCGTCCTATCTCTATCCACCGATCTCCGACTCGTATCTTAATCGAACCATCTGTTAAAGGATCTACCTGGCATATAATGCGCGATAATGTCGTCTTTCCAGCGCCGCTCATGCCGATGAGCCCGAATATCTCGTTCTCATAGATTGTAAGCGAGACATCGTCTACCGCCTTTACCATCCCTCGCCATACCGAATAATAATACTTCTTGCAATGCTCTATTTCTATCTTCGGCTCGCCGAGCTTTACGTGCTCCTCGCGTTCTGTTTCCTCCACTTGCTTCTCAAACTCTTCAACTACGGTCTTTGAGTCGCCATAGGCAACGACCTCGCCATGATCGAGCCATAATGCTTTCTCTGTTAGTTCTTCGATGATCGAAGGCCAATGCGACGTGGTTATCAAAGTCATTCCAGCCTTTGAGCTCTCTATCAGTGCTTTATGCACCACCTTTCCCGTCTTTATGTCCAACGTACCAGTTGGCTCGTCAGCTAACAATACGAAGGGATCCAATGCCAGTTGCCGCGCAAGCACCACCCGTTGTTTCTCGCCACCGCTCAGATCCATCGCGGGAAAGGTTACCCGATGAATCATATTTACGGCTGTCTCTTATACACATCTCACGCC
>JAENXH010000183.1 GCA_016649585.1 Methanosarcinales archaeon | reverse complement strand
TATAAGCTATTTCGCGTTGGTGATATTCTATTGTGCTTCGATAGCGTTGTTGAAATATCTTAAAAGAGCACATGAGGGATATTCATTGCTATCCGCGGAAGTATCGAAGACGTAAGTATATAAATTCCAATGACAAATACTACAAAATCCCAAGTAAATCCCAATTCCCAATCCAAAGAATAAGAATAACACCTTTAAATGTTTCTTTGGCAAAGCTTTCTTCTTACATTGCGAAGCAATGGAACGGCTTTGCCGTTCAAAAGAAATGTTTTTTGGTAGTATCGGTATTATTTGGATTTGGGATATTCTCTTAGATATACAAATACAATTAGCCAATCATACCTATACTATAAAGAATCCACATTATATACGCTATCACAGTGAAAAGAAGGAAAATGAGCGCCAGTAAAGCACCGAAGTAAAAACCTAGACCCTCAACCTCAACTTCAGGAAATTCTTTCTTTATTAATTCTATCGTCTCTGGCTCATACGCGCCCAGCATGAGCCTCGTTGTATCCGCTGGGTATCTAATAAAGCATTTTAATGCATCAACGAATTTACTTCCCATTTATAGCTACCTCCTGCGAGTGGTCTCCCATGTTATAGTATACGTAACCTACGAAGTATATTAAACATAGTAGTATTTTTATATTCTGTCTTATAAAGCTTTCGGAAATTATCGGACTTGTAGCTTCGGTTCAGCGAGCGGGAAAGTGGATATATTTCGACAGTAAACTTATGGGGGGTACAAGGAAGAAATGCAGTGAGGACTTCCTTCCCTTCACAGAAAGACTTCATTTACTTGCTTTTGTTTACTTCGAGGAGGAGAAGATCACGCTCACTTCTCTGGAACGAACAATCCAGTTTTTTCTTTTTAAACCCCCTCAGATTAACCCGTATATCAAATATATTATAAAATAGAAAATGAAAAAAATGAGTACAAGCAGCACAGCGATTCCTAATGGCACTCGTTCTATCGGCTCGTCCATTGGTCGGCTCTTTGCCGCCTCCAAATCTCGCTCATAATACCGGTATACACGCCACCAGAACTCCAGAACAAAAGTTTTTAACACCCTTACCATCATCGTGCTCAGTGCTATTCGTGTTGCTCTGAGCGGATTACTGCCGAAGGAAGAGAAAGAGGAAGCAATCCTCTTCATACTGCTGTCCACCCGATTCGCAAAATTTGGTAACGGATTCTCACAGAACCACATAAACTTTCCCCCCCCTGCTCGGTAAAACCAATCAGTATCAAGGCTGATTGTTTCAGTTCTCTTAAGAAGGGGTAAGAGCATGAAAAATGCTAAACCAGAGAACCCCAGCAATGATAGCATTCCGACCACATGTGGTATTGTGTACGCGACAAAATCTACCGGGTATGGAAGCAGATTATAAAGGGGTTGCGGATAAACACCTAAGAAGATGCATAAGAAAGCGGTGAGCCCCATACCAAGCAACTGGTTGATTGGTGGGTCACTCACCCGTAGACCGCGATCTTTGGCAAAAAATACGAAATACGGGAATTTTACCCCCGCGTGGAGGAAGACGCCTGCCGAAGCGACCATCAGGATGAGCCATATTATACCCATGTTCGCCTCCGCGGCAGCCATGATAGTCATTGGTTTGCTGGTAAAACCGTTAGTTAGAGGAAAAGCGGATATAGAGAAAGCCCCTACAAGAGCAAAAACACAAGTTAAAGGCATCGTTTTGTATAACCCCCCTAACTCCGTGCATTTGGTTTTACCCGTCATGTATAAGACCGAACCTGCGGACATCCATAGCAATCCCTTATAAAGGATATGGCAGAAAGCGTGAGCTACCACGCCACATATTGCCAGAGGTGTTCCTATTCCTATACCTGCAATCATGAATCCCACCTGGTTAATTATGCTATAAGCAAGAATCCTCCTTGCATCATTTTCAAGCAAAGCGTAAATAATACCGTATATTGTCATCATGACTCCCAAAAAGATCAAGATTTCCAATCCCGGGAATCCCCTTAGCAGGGCGTAAACTGCGGATTTTGTGGTAAAGGCACTCAAAAATACCCCTCCTGTGGCAGTTGCCTCAGGATAGGCATCAGGTAACCAGGCATGCAAAGGAGGAACAGCGGCATTTAATATAAGACCGATAAAAATGAGATAAGAAGGTAAATATTCGATGCCCAAACCCCAGTACTCAGGATAAAAAGCATTAAAAGCGATTGAACCAGTAGTTTGCACATGTATAATAACGCCTCCAAACAAACATGCACCACCGAAAATATGCATCATTATATACCGGAATGCCGCTGAATAAGCGGAACTCGTTCCTCGGTATCCGATAAGAAATATTGAAGATATAGCCATTATCTCCCAGAATATGGTTAAAGTGTAAAGGTCACCGGCAAAGACAACGCCGAGTGTGCTTCCGACATATGAAAAAGCCGCTACATGCTCTCCACTTCTTTCAACGTGAAGTGCATAAAGCGTCATGCAAAAAGCTGCGATAACGAATATATATGCAAAAACTAAGCTCAGCTTATCCACTCTACCAAGAATAAGTTCGTATTCCAAAAAGGGAATGCGCCAGAATACTCCCGTAGACATACGCAGAAGACTTATGAAAGCGGCTGTCGGTAATAGGAGCAGATATGCCTTTTGCCATTTACCCTTCAA
>JAENXH010000182.1 GCA_016649585.1 Methanosarcinales archaeon | reverse complement strand
CGCACAGATGCCAAAAGCTCTTCGATTGTCTTTGATACGTCTCCCAATAGTTTCTTCTCTCCTTCACTCAGATTAGGCGATACCTGCAATCCCTTCAGGATACCTATGGCTTCGACAGTTTTGTTTAACTGTTCTGCCCCCATAACTGTTGCAGCTGCTTTCTTTTCTCTTTTCTTTTCTCTTTTCTTCACGCTCTTATGTTTTGACCTAACATGCCAGGCTAGCATTAAAGGCTTTTCAAATTCTTCGCTACAATACTTACATTTATAACTCTTCTTTGCTTCTTCCATATTCTCACTAACGCATCATATCTTATATAAATATTATATCAACAAAATGCGAGTGATAGAGAATACGCGACTTAAATTTTTGGCTGCTAAAGATAGCTCATGAAAGCAATTCTATTTAACATTAGCTGCGTTTACTTCATTTAATAAGGCAAGAGCCTCTTCCTTATCAATCCAATCTTCGATTAGAAATCTGATTTTTAATTGCTTAGCCCCGCAAGCAATATGTTTTGTGTGTCATCATATTTCAAAATGGCATACCTATTTTATCACATCTTATGTCAAGCCAAGCCAAGCCAAGTATAGCTATTCCTACTGCGTTGCGTGGTCAAAGCTCCCGCTCCTGCACTTCTCTCGTGCTCAAAAAACCCAAATGAAAAATCACAATATTCACAAACGCAGATAATTAAAGATATATCCTTTGCCTCTATTATTTAAAATAGGGTGTGGTCAAATGCGAATCTCCGAACTTCCTGAGATAGGCACGAAGTATGAGATAGAAAGTCCAAAAGGGGATAAGGTAGCGGTCATATTTTTGACGAGTGGTGAGATAGAACTCTACGTATTAGAAGCCGGCGCTGATAAGCCTTCGGTTACAAGGCTGACCTCGGAAGAAGCCCGACGTGTTGGAAGCGTTCTGACCGGAGCGATGCTCACAATAGAGCGTGAGGACGTTGAAGTCTCGTTTTCCGAAATCTCGGACCTCAGAATAAACATCAACGTATGTCCGATAGTAGAGAGTATGGTGGGAAAGAGCATCGAGGATTTGGGAATCAGGAAGAGGACGGGCGTCACGATAATAGCACTGTCGAGAAAGGGACAGAGCATTATCAGCCCGCCACCGGAAACGGTCTTCGAAGAGGGAGACCTGATAGTGGCGATAGGTGAGCATAAGCAAATAAATGCGTGCCAGAGAACGATTCTGGGACGAGGCTAAATGACCTTTATGGTGGATTTGGGCATTATAACGCTCTCTTGCTTAGCCCTTGGACTGGCATCGAAATATCTTAGGCAAGCCGCAATCCCCGCATACATAATTGCAGGCATAATCCTCGGAAAGAGTGGCTTCGACTTAATATCCTCATACGAGTTCGTCGAGTGGCTGGGTAAAATCGGTATAATCCTCTTGATGTTCTACATAGGGCATGAGTTCAACTTCAAAGGCATAAAAGAGCCTGGAAGGTTATTTGCGGGTTGCACTGACTTCTTCGTGAATTTCATCCTAGGATTTTCGCTGGGGCTCCTTATCGGCTTGAGCCTATTAGAGGCTTTCATACTCGCATCAGCAGTTTACATCAGCAGTTCTGCAATAGTCATATCCTCGCTGATAGAGAACAAGAGGCTGATCTACCCGGAAGCAGAGACCGTAGTGTGGCTGATGGTGTTCGAGGACATAATACTGGCGATTCTGCTCGTGGTGCTGACTTCCATTATGGCTGGCAGCCTCGCCATGATTCCCGTGTCCTTAGCAACGACTTTGCTGCTCATCGTAATCATCTTAGCTCTCATCAGAAGGTTGAGCAACTTCATCTCGCCTCTGTTCGAGCGTGACGATGAAATACCTATACTGCTTATTTTCGCACTAATATTCGGATTTTCAGCAATTGCACATCTCCTGAATGTTTCTGAGGTGATTGTTGCATTTTTCCTCGGCGCTGCACTATCAGGAGTCAAGTCCTTCCAGAAGCTCTTCGGAGCCACCATCGCATTTAAGAACTTATTCCTCACCATCTTCTTCTTCTCTTTCGGAATGATGTTCCAGTTCCAATTTGCAACATTATCCTCGGCAGATTTTGTCCTCGCACTCACGGCACTCATAACCATTTCCATCTTAGGAAAGTTCGCCAGTGGCGCACTTATTGGGAAAAGACTGTACGACTCGCTTGAAACCGGGTTGAGAATCGGCGCATATACGACGCCAAGAGGCGAGTTTTCAATTGTGCTGCTGGCTGTTGCGCTTGGAATGGGAACTGGCATTTCTGAGCTATTAATTTCGCTTGTCATTGCTTACGTAATCATTCTTTCGATCGTCGGCTCTTTCTTCGCCAGGCACGGCAATAGGATTAGCAAAGCAATGGTGGGGAGGGAGCATCAATAACTTGACGAAGCGGAAGCAGTGAATATTTTATATGCCCAAATAACTTCATTCTGATTTATTCTATGCATTAATGCTACTCCTTCTTTTCCTTCCGGTGCATCCTCCTGAAAATGGTGGGACCGCTTAATCAGCATTTGCATAATTAAATGACTGATATATTGCATTATTTACAGATATTTAGTAATAACCTTAACTCCATATAATTATAGGGGACATAAAACTACCACACTTGCACTACCAGCATGATTTTAGCATTTAACGCGATCTAATAGCGATATAGCTTTATATATTATGTTCCCTAAATATGGGG
>JAENXH010000181.1 GCA_016649585.1 Methanosarcinales archaeon | reverse complement strand
TGTCCCGGTCGTAGTGTTAACAACCTCGCAAGAGGAGCAGGACAAAGTAGATAGCTTTGATCTGGGCGTTGCAGGATACATGATCAAACCGGTTGATTATCAACAGTTTGTAGAAGTGATAAGAACCATTGATCTGTACTGGACTTTAAGCGAGTTACCTTAACGGGAGAAGGGGGGTATAACGCATGGAAACCGAAAGACACAGAGTGTTACTAATAGAGGATGATAAGGTTGACCAGATGGCATTCCGGCGGGTTGTTAAAGGAAATAACATCCCGTATGATTATACCATTGCAGGCTCAGTTGCAGAGGCTAAGGCCATCCTAGCTTCTGAAAAATTCGATATAGTGATTGCAGATTATTTGCTCGGTGACGGAACAGCATTTGATATCTTTGGCCTGAAAATAGATGCACCCATCATAGTAATAACAGGGTCAGGAGATGAAGAAGTAGTAGTAAAAGCAATGCACGCAGGTGCTTCTGATTATCTGATAAAAGACCCTGAGAATAATTATCTCAAAGTTCTGCTCGCTACGGTAGAAAATGCAATTGGGCGAAAAAGAGCGGAGGATGCGCTGCGGGAGAGCGAAGAGAGATACAGTACATTCTTCAAAGCATCGCAAGACAGTGTTTTCATTACTTCCAAAGAGGGTAGATGGCAGGATATGAATGATGCTGCGGTGGAACTTTTAGGGTACGAAACCAAAGATGAATTGCTCAAGGTTAACGTGCCCGATTTATATGAAAATCCAGAGAAAAGGAAAAGACATCTTCAACTAATTGAGCAACAAGGATTTACAAAAGAGTTTCCGGTCAATCTACGAAGAAAAGATGGTAGTATCATCAATACCCTTGTTACATCGGTGGCAAAAAAAGACGTAAACGGGAACGTAATAGGTTACCAGGGAACAATCAGGGACATCACCGAGCGCAAACGTATGGAAAAGGCGCTGCGGGAGAGTGAGAAAGAACTTCAAACAATTCTTGATTCTGTGCCCGTGAATATATTTCATATAGACGGTAATAGCAGGTTCGTGCGTGTAAACGAGGTTCTCGCAAAGCGCTATGGGATGACACCCGAGGATTTCAAAGGCAAAACAAGCAAAGAGCTCTTTCTGGAAATAGGAGAAGAGTACGTCAAAAGTGACAAAGAAGTCTTGGAGAGCGGAGAACCACAGATAGGAGTAACGAGAAAAATTAAAACTCCTGAAGGAGTGCGATGGGTTCGATTAGACAAGGTGCCTGTAAAAGATGCTGACGGCAACGTTACCGGCGTAATAGGATTCGAACTGGACATCACTAAGAGCATAGAGGCACAGGATGAATTACGCAATGCCCACAAGGAGCTACAGGATATCGTTGAGTTCCTCCCTGATGCGACATTTGTTATAGACCGCGATAAAAAGGTAATCGCATGGAACCGTGCAATTGAGGAGATGACCGGGGTCCGAAAGGAGGATATCATTGGGAAAGGAGATTACGCCTACGCAGTACCGTTTTACGGAGAACGGAGGCCCATATTGACTGATTTGGTCTTTTCAAGCGACGAGGAGATCAAGTCTCGCTATGCTCATGTGGGAAAAAAGGGAAACACACTTTTTGCCGAAATTTATTCACCTTTCATGTACGGAGGGAAGGGAGCATATCTGGGGGGGATTGCGACACCACTCTACGATCCTGAAGGTAACGTAGTAGGAGCGATCGAATCGATTCGCAACATCAGCGACTGGCGGGAGGCGGAGAAGGCGCTGCGAGAGAGCGAGGAGAAATTCAGGTTCATATACGAAAACAGCCCCGCAATCAAACTGATGATAGGCACGGACGGGCTGTTACAGGATGTCAACAATGCGGTTATAAAGGAATTGGGCTATTCGAGGGAAGAAATCATCGGGACATCCCCTTTGGAATTCGTCGTGCCCGAACAGCGCGAGGAAATAACTAATCAACTCCAGTTGGCATTCGCCGGCGAAGACACTCCCGCAATCGACTTCGATATCACTGCGAAGGATGGTTCCATTCACACCATCTTCTTCTCTCCCGGTCAAACGATAATACATGGCAGAGGTCAACCTGCTACCGTCCTTTTCACTGGAATTGATATAACCGAGCGGATGAAGGCGGAGGAAGCCCTGCGGAAGTCGGAGGAAAAACTGCGTCTCATGTTCGAGGCTCTGCCTGAGGGAATTACTATCATCGATACAGATGGGAAGATTGTGCAATTAAACAAAGCCACAGCCCACATTTACGGCTATGATAACGAGGAGGAAATCATCGGGCTGAATATCTTTGAATTTATTGCTAAGAAAGACCATACCGGAGTTACGGAAATCATGAAGAAGACGCTCAAGGAGGGGAATTTAGGAGCCATTAAACTCACACAGTTGAGAAAAGACCGGAGCGAATTTCCTGCTGAGGTGAGTGGCAATGTCCTCAAAGATGCTTCTGGCAATCCAATAGGATTCATCACTGTCATGAGAGACATCACTGAGCGTAAGCGGATGGAGGAAGAAAGGAGGGTGTATGCAGCAGGCATTAATAATGCAAATGAGGGTATCGCATTTACTAAGATGAATGGAGATATGCTCTATTTCAACAAGTCCGCTTGCCGTATTTTTGGTTACACGCCTGCTGAAATGAAGGAGATAAACATATCTAATTTCAGTGCAAATTCAGCCGATGGGGAAAAGCTTGAAGGATCCTTGAGAG
>JAENXH010000180.1 GCA_016649585.1 Methanosarcinales archaeon | reverse complement strand
AGTTAATATCACAGAGCATATCCAATTTAAAAGTCTCTTAGTGAAGATCGCCCTTAATTAGCAACAAGTCTATTATATAAAGATTTCGGAAATGTAATGTTAGTATACTGAAGTTATAAATATAGGCAGAAAAGAAGGATGTGTTTTCAGTGTAGAGTACAAAGTATAAATTTTTACGAGTTTGTGCGAAAGAGGCATGCTACGCATCGGAAGTAAAGAGCTACCTGCCTCAAGCTTCTCTTGATTCCCGGCTACTTATATCCACTTCAAATCCCACCACTGGATGATCCAACCCGAAATTAGTGATTACTTCCGGATGCAGTTCACCAAAAACGCCTATAATCTTGCCGTCTTTTATTATATCCGCTCTTCTACCGTACTCGAAGAATGCGCCGTCATCCGAGTCCACCACTCCTGCATCGTCCATTCCCATCTCCTTGAGCACTGCAGCCACCACGGACTTAACTTCTGCGAAGTTCGCATTGGCGTGCGTTGAAACAGCCGCAAGCATGTAACGCTCCTTAAGGTTCATTACTACAGGTCCGACTTCAAAGATCCGCTGCGGCAAGTCACGATGCTTGTTAATCGCGAGGATTTCCAACAAATTCGGGAGAATAGAGCATCTCAGCATGGTGTGTTCCGTGCTTATGGGCGATGCAACCGTTACTTTTTCCGCTTCACGTTCTTTCCGCCGCATCAGCTCGAACTGTTTCCGTTCAGAGGTCAGCGTGAATGTAAACACCTCGAAATAGCCCAAACCAGTCATTATTTTACGCGCCGCTGTCTTTTTCTCCTCTATCGGATGCACTTCGCCTATGACCACAGTCTCTGGAAGCTCAGGCTTTAGCCGGTCGTAGCCATACCCGATAGCGATGTCTTCTATTATGTCCCAGGGATGGAGTACATCATACCGATACGCAGGTATCTTCACCTCGATCGTTCCCGTGTTTTTTACCCCCGCACCAAGACCCATTCGCGCACAGCACTTCTTGCATTCTTCTGCGTTCAACTCTATACCTATGAGCGAATTAGCCTCTGCCACCGATATTTCCATCGTTGTCGGCTCTAAACATGGTGTTTCTTTCACTTCCTCTCCACTATCACCCGGCGAGCGAAGCACCACCGATTGAATCTCTCCTCCTCGTTCTGCAAGTGCCGTGGCAATAATGTTAAGTGCAATTGAAACGTGCTCGTTCAAGCCCGTAACATCGAGAAATATCTCCTCGGTAGATTCCGTAACCCTCGTCAACTCACCATTGATAATAGGCGGAAAAGAAAGGACGTTTCCTTCAGAATCTAAAATCAGGGGGTATTTATCTTTACCTTCGAGAATGTAGCGGTATCCAATCCCCTTTGGATGCCTTTCTAAAATCTCCGCCATCGTCATTTCTTCTTCGTAATCAAGTGGAACAAACGAGAAACTCGGATCGGCGGCGAGGTACTTAAAAGGAGGTTTCACCTTCGCTAAGTCATGCACGCCTACCGAGACATTTTTCCTGTTCCGACCCAACCCGCGATGCAAATGCTCCTGTAATAGCATCAGCGATTCTATCCCCATCGAATCAAACTGCAAGTTCCTTACCACACCGCCCACGATATACGGTCGCACGTTTAGAACCGAAGCGTCCACAATCATCTCGATGCCCGACTTCTCCACGCTATAACTTGCTAAACCTGGCGCGATCTCCAAAAATTGTTTCAGTGTACGAGCAACACCCTCCACACTAAATAGATCGGGCCGGTTCGGAAAGAACTCTACATCCATATAATCCAATTCCATTCGCTCTACATCTGCACACAGCAGCGGCAATCGTTCCTTTATTCGCTCAATGCTCACACCGGTAAGGTTTTCCAAATCCTCGTAATGTAATCTTATTACTGGCATATCCTATATTCCTTATAGCTCTTCTTAAAAAGAACTTCCCGACTTATCAAACATCATAACTGCATACCCCCCCATTTAGTTTGCCAATACCAATACATTTGTCCTTTCCGGTGTATGCGGCCTAACGATCTCGAGCATATCTGAAGTCCCGCCGTAAGGCAGGATTGGAGAGAAGCGTAGCCTTTTATCAGCTTCTCACCATCTTCAAGTTTTGGTCCAACCATGACGATATCATGGTATTTAGAAGTCTTTAAATTATTCCAAAATTAAGTTGTTGCTAGTGTATTATTTAGATAAAATGTCATTTCCTCTTTATTCGCGGAATAAACATCGGAACTTCATGGGTGCATTACCTGATTCTTACAACTAGGATTTCTAAAATCCAAGGTAGTTTTTCAGTATTATTAATCCATTGTTACGATGTAACGCCTTGTAATAACCCATATTTTTGCCTGATACAGCCTATAACAGTCCCTTTCTCATTTTAATAGCTAATTCACGCACTTTCTCAAAGTCCTTATCCTTTTGCGATCTGAAAAATGCATGCAATATTATTCGCACGACTTCGGACTTTGTCAGTTCAATGTCTTTTGAGTTATTCGTTATGTATTCTATGCGCTCTGCTATATACTCATCAACCCTTGTCAGTATTACTTTATCCCTTTTCATTGATTGTTACATTGTAACAGGGTATATATAAACTTTTTCTCCAGTTCATATCTAACTTGTAAGAAATGCGTAATGCACCCGTTTCCCGGTTTCATCTTTTAATGCTACATTAGCAGTGCAACGAAAATGTATTATTTCCCCGTCTTTATCTATCACT
>JAENXH010000017.1 GCA_016649585.1 Methanosarcinales archaeon | reverse complement strand
CCGTACCACTGCTGGAGCACGAGCAGCTTGATCATTACCACCTCATCAATATTTGGCCTACCGCCTTGTTCGCTCTTGTTATCGTACATATCACCCACTATCGGGCGAAACGCTCCCCAATCCATCAGCGATTTAATCTCCGCCAGCCGATCACCAAGCTGTTCCACTCGCTTGTACGCCTCTTTTAAGCCGAAGTCCATTAAGGTTTTCATGATATATGATTATATGTATGATCATATAAAAAATTTGTATGCTCACCATAAGGGTTTTTCGAAATTCTCTATAGACATCGAGAAAAAAGACGCAATTTTTAATTCTACGGAAAATACTCAATAACTTTACAACCCCTTGTTATTTCCTACTTGAATGTGTTCCTTTACACCACGGGCAGCGTAAAACAGACCTTGCTATTCGTGTCCACCTGGTAGAACAAATCGAACACCTTCTCTTGCTGACTGGGATCGATTCCTATACCATTATCCTGCACAAAGAACACGGATTCTTCGTCAACCTCACGATGCCCGATCTCTATTTTCAGATGCGGCTGGTCGCCCCTGTAATTTATGCTGTTTGTAATCAGGTTTACCAGCACCTCAGCTATCCGCATTCGGTCCACGTGAACAGTAGGGAAGTCCTCAGCCACGGATATCTCAACGCCACTTGATTTTATCTGCTCTGCGGTCTGCTCCAGTGCTTCGGCAACAATTTCACCGAATGGTACCTCTTCTGGCGGATTCGCTATACGCCCGATGCGAGAGAGTTGTAGTGTGTCACTCAAAAGTTTCTCCATCTTTGTGGCGGCTTTATCTATAAACTTCAAATTGTCTTTCGCTTTTTCTACTTCATTCTGTGCTAAATCTGTTTGGACCATGTCGGTGAACCCTTGTATGGTAACAAGCGGCGACCGTAAGTCGTGAGAGACGGTGTAGGTGAACCGTCCCAGTTCTCTGTTCTTTGCTTCAAGTTCTTTTAGAAGACGCTCTCGCTCCTCTTCCGTACGCTTTCGCGCGGTGATGTCGGTGGTAATAATTCCTAAACCATCACCTACTTTGAAAGCATTCACACTTAAATCTCTATCCCCGAATTCGGGATTAAGAACAAGCTCATCTACAAAGAATGGTTTCCCGGTCTTCAGAACTTGCAGATACTGGTCGTATTTACCTGTTTCCTTAAGACCGGGGGCTATCTCAAAAATGTTCTTGCCTATAAACTCCTCTTTTGTTGTCCCTTGTGGAAACATCGCCGATGCAGCCTTGTTTATCTCAACCAAATTCAACTCAGAATCGTAAAGGGCAAAGCCATCAGTCGCCGAGTCCATGAAACTGCTCAATCTTTCCTCGCTCTCCTTGAGCTTCTGTTGCAGGCGTTGTGTCTCCAGCGCTTCTTCAACTCGATGAATCACTTCCTCTATGACCAGAGGCTTGACGAAATATCCGCTGGCACCCGCTTCTAAAGCATTGATCGCATTCTGAACGGAGGCATAACCCGTGATAATAATGCACACCATCGCGGGATAACCTATTTTGAACTTCTTCAGGAGCGTGGTTCCATCCATGTCAGGGAGCTTAATGTCAATCAGAGCAGCATTGAAGTCAGTCTGCTTTACCTTATATCAATTGCCTCACGACCCGTAGTAGCTGTGGCAGCACTGTAACCCTTCTCATGGAATATTTCAGCAAGGGCCTCGCATATTATTTGCTCATCATCTACAATCAAAAGCTTAGTTTCAACCATGACCATCACCGCCATGGCTGGGCTTTCTCAACGTTCCTTCTATCTTTCCTCTGCTCATCTCTCACACCCCCTATGTCCGTATTTCACTCATAACAAGTACAAGTTTTATCACCTATTTAAAGTCTCCACGCAAGATATTGAATAATTAATCCAATCCCATAAGGAATCTGAAGTAGCGCTTGAATCCTTGCTCAAAGAGAGGTCTAATCTCAGCATCATTTTCAATCCTTCCAAAGATTTCTTCCTTTTTATCAAACAGCAGGCTGTCCAGACGCTCCTTCTGCCTGATCAAACTTATCTCTCTTATCTCCGGGATCTCCTCTTCAACGATTTTCAGATACTTCGGATGCTGTGCGAGTTCGTCCATTTTATCATACACGTCATCAGGCAGCTCCTTCGGGTCCAGCCCTCTAATTATTGCGAATTCTTCCCATCTTGGTCGCTGTGTAGCCCGGTAAACTTTACTTATCCCCTTGTTACCCCTGAATATCGCTTTAGGGATCAGCAGACCGGCATCTTCGAGAATCAGGCAATGCTTTGATATGGCAGACTTAGAGAGCTTCTTCACTCCTTTCGTCTCGGCGTCTACAATTTCGATGCCCTTTGCGATATTAGTTACACTTTTGGGGCCGCTTCTCAGAAGATAGAGATAGATGTGAAACCTGCTCGGGTTTAGCAACGCCTTGTCCACTTTTGTTAGTTCCATGGTCAGTATTATACAAGGTAGTACCATAAATAATTTTTGTATCGCTTTTATATTTTCGTAAGCTTTTTATACTCATAAATACTAAAGGTGTATGGTGGTAAGATGGTACTTCAAGCAACACATGAGCCATCGACGTTGGTCGATGTGATTGAGCGGATATTGGATAAGGGGCTGGTGATAAACGCAGATATCACCGTAAGTCTCGTAGGTATCGAACTCCTCGGCATAAAGGCGAGAATTGCGCTCGCTTCTTTTGAGACCGCTGCAAAGTGCGGCTTAGAATTCCCGTCGGGAACAAACTATAAAGCTCCGGCATGGCAGGAGGCAGGGGTAGGGAAGGAAGAATGCCCGCAGTGCGGAAAAAATGTTTCCGTTGAAGAATTGCTAGATGAAGGCTGTCCGTGGTGTGGATGGATAAGCGCGAAGGCAAAGGGAGCGCAAAAACAGAAGCAAGAGCTTGTGACGGAGTAATATGGAGCCGAATTGTGATACTAAGGCTACACTCGTAGACCTGCTTGATAGGATACTGGAGAAAGGCGTGATGCTGAATGCCGATGTTATCATTTCACTCGCAGGGATTCCTCTGATCGGGATAAATCTAAGGGCTGCGATTGCTTCGGTGGACACAATGCTCAGGTATGGTATCTGGGAGGATTGGGATGCTGCTCAGAGGGCTATCGCGACAGAAGAGCGAAGAAGAAACGAGATTGACAAACCGCCAATGGTGGAAGGCGAAGAGGTTGTGCAAAAGGAGAAAATGGTTCAACAATAAGACTCAACGCTTGAAATAGGCCTATAGAGGTGACGAAAATGGTGCAGAAGAAAAAGGAAGAAGAAAAAAAAAAATCTGTCTCTGAAGTTACTGTAAAAATAGAAGAGATAGCAAAGAGCGATACAAAACTCATACTCTTTGGGGGTAAGGGTGGCGTTGGAAAGACAACGGTTGCCTCTGCTACCGCTCTTCATCTCGCAAATAAGGGCAAAAAGGTGCTCGTAGTTTCAAGTGACCCTGCCCCTTCTTTATCAGACATCTTCGATAAAGAGATAGGCGGGGAACTCACAGAAATAAAAGAGAATCTTCATGCACTGGAGATAGACGCTACGGCGTATGTTGAGAACTTCAAGGATAAATATGGCGGTATTATTTTGGATACGCTCTCTACCATCATGCCCATTGAGAAAGAAGCACTCGATGACATACCAAATGAAGTGGCACCAGGATTCGATGAGTTATTTGCGATGGACCAAGTAATGAATTCCATGACTGAAGGTTATGACGTGATTGTCTGGGATACCGCGCCAACCGGGCACACACTACGCTTACTCTTCCTTCCAACCACCATTGATAAGTATGCAACTGGGTTGATCAAACTGCACTCAAGGCTATCCAGTGTCTTGAACACAATTAAGACATGGTTTGACCGGGATACATCAAAGGATGCCATCTCGGATGCCCTGGTCGAGCTTAAAGAGACCGCTGAAAGCGTCAAAGCTGTACTATCCAATGCTAATAAGACTGAGTTTGTGCCCGTAGTCATACCAGAAGCATTAGCTTTATATCAGACTGAGCGGCTAAAGGTGTTTCTCGATGAACAACACATCTCAATCAGGCGTATGATAATAAATGGCGTAGTTCCTGAAAGCGAATGTAAATTCTGCGCTTCGAGGAGGAAAATGCAGCAACGCCACATAGACGAACTGCACAAAAGATACAAAGGGGCGATAAAAATAATTGAGGTACCCCTTTTCCCTGACGAGGTGAAGGGCTTGGAAGCAATCTCAAAATATGCAGACATGCTCTATGGAGGTGATGAATAAAATGACGAAAAGAAAATCCAAATCCATACTGGATGCGATAAAACATGTTGATTTAGATATAAAAGTTCCCGATAAGACAAACGAGATAAAACCGTTGAAAACACATATACTTGGTCTGGAAACAGAGAAAACAGAGATTGGAGTCGCGGAGGTCGAAGGAAAGAAGACAGTTTATATAAAAATGAAACTAAGAGGAGGATCGTAATCATGAAGGATAAAAAAGATGATGAGAGCATAGTTGAAGGTGTGGTAGATGAGATTCTGCCTGGGATGGGTAAGCTTGTAAAAAAATTGAAGAAAACATCGCCGGAACTCGAGCGGAAGATAGAAGAGACGGATAGGGAGATAAAGGACAGGTTGGAGAAGGGCTATTCTCCAAAACCAACGATTAAATATGGATATTCTATAAAAACATTGGTGGGAGAAGAGGAGAAAGTTGAACCAAAAGAAAAGGTAAAGCCAAAGATAGAGATAGTAGAACCAAATGTGGATGTTTTTGATGAAAAGGATCGCATAAAGGTGATAGCCGAGTTACCCGGCGTAAGTGAAGAGGACATAACGGTAAAATTAAGCGGGAGGGAAATCGTTATAGATGCTGCTACTAAAGAACGGAGATACCACAAGGCTATCGAGCTTCCATGCGATGTTAAGGATATGAAAAAGCGATACAAAAATGGTATATTGGAATTAGAAGCTGTGAAAAATGGTGCTTGATATTGACGAGGATAATCTGAAGCAAGGAGTCCTGGGGCTTGTTATAGCACTCCTGGAGGTTATAAGGGACGTGCTTAAACTGCAGGCGTTAAAGCGTATGGAATCCGGGGTTTTAAGTGAAGAGGAGATAGAGCGGCTCGGTAAAGCTCTTATGGATCTTGACGTTGTAATAGATGAAATAAAAGAGGAACAAGGGATTACAGAGACCGTAAAATCTGTAAGAGATGGTTTGGATGACCTCGTGGACGATGTGATTGACAAGATCGTGAATCCAAGTCAGTTGATGGAGGAAACATAGCAATACGATGAGATGAAGAGAGAAGAAGCTCCTAAAGAGGCTGTTGCATCAGCAGCAACAGCAAGCGAAGATGTACCAACCATAACGACGGATGCCGGATCGGATCAAGGGTTGGGACTGTATCTGTATGGAATAGCGGATGCAGATGTACAAACCGAACTTGGACGGATAGGAATAGAAGAAAACGCGGTATATACCATCCCTCATAATGGGCTTTCTGCAATCGTCCACGATTCTCCTCTGGAACCGTATAAAAGCGATGATGAAGAAGTTGTGAAGATTTGGGTGACGACGCATCAGCAGGTTCTGGACATTGCAGAGGAAAAATTCGGCACCGTAATCCCGTTTGGTTTTGATAGAATAATAAAACCAGAAGAGAAAGTACCTGCAAAGGACGTATTGAATAACTGGATGGCAGATGAGTTTGATAGTTTAAAAGATAAGATAGAGCGGATAAGAGGTAAAAAGGAATATGGAGTGCAGATATTCTATATTCCATCGGTGATGAGCGAGAAGATTGTAGCAGAAAGTGAGGAAATCAAGAAGATAAAAGAAGAGATGGACTCGAAGAGCCCCGGAACTGCTTATATGTATAAGCAAAAGCTTGAAATTGCGATAAAGAAAGAGATGGAATCCAGAATGGTTTCACATTTCAAAGATTTTTATGAGAGAATAAAGAAGCATGCTGTAGAAATAGTGGTAGAGAAGACGAAGAAGACGGATGAGAAGGACAAGCAGATGATCATGAACCTATCCTGTCTTGTAGCCGAGGATAGGTATAAAGAGCTTGGGGCTGAACTGGAGGAGATTGATAACGAAGAAGCTTTCTCAGTTCGTTTCACCGGACCATGGCCGGCGTACTCTTTTGTGTGAACCTTCTGCACCTAAAACACCTTAAACAAGTTTTGCAAGAACCATTTACCTTGTCCTGAGAGCTTATAGTATGTTTCATCGCCTTTTTCTATTTTATCCACGAGCCCCATACCGAGTAGAGAGAATTTGACTTATCGGACCTACTGCCCATCCCTTGCAGTTCTCTAAGGACAGTTGCCTGGTCGGTATTAGTATGCTTAGAAATATCGGCAGAATCCGAGATATTTGGATAAATTCCATGTAAATACGTTACTATCTCAACTTTATCTCT
This sequence comes from Methanosarcinales archaeon, assembly GCA_016649585.1. Taxonomy (GTDB): domain Archaea; phylum Halobacteriota; class Syntropharchaeia; order Alkanophagales; family Methanospirareceae; genus JACGMN01. The sequence goes on along the minus strand of JAENXH010000017.1, from coordinate 7,777 downwards.
GCTTCCTTCAAGCGAAGATAAAAATTTTGATTCCAACCCTGGTTTTGGTTTCTCCTCCGTCCCCAACAGCCTTTCAAATACCTCAAATAGGTTTTCTACTGTGAACGGTTTCCATAGATATTCACCAGCTCCTGCTTCCATTGCCTCGTCAATATACTTGGATGTGCCCAATGCACTGATGACGAGTATTAAGGCATGGGGGTCGTATCTTTTTATCTCCTTAGTTGCCCGAATGCCATCCATTTCCTCCATCACCAGGTCCATGGTAACGAGGTCTGGCTTCAGTTCTTTATATTTTTTTACGGCTTCCCTTCCATTAACGGCAGTACCCACAACTTCATATCTCTCTGTGTCCAACATCATCTCTATCGTTTCTCTCATATAGGGTGCATCTTCTACAATCAATATTCTCTTTTTTCCATTTTATCCCTCAAATCTTTTATTTTAATGCTTTATAAATAAATTCCTAAGCGGGATGGGTTTGTATATTCCAAATAACCATATTTAAGTCTCTTTAGCAGAGGACTTTTGCTTTTTTGGCAGTGTGAAGAAGAACTTTGAGCCTTTCCCGTGCTCGCTTGTAACCCACACCTTTCCCCCATGCAGCTTTACACATCCCTTGGCTATGGGTAAGCCCAGTCCAAACCCTCCTTTTCTGCTCAAGGAGGTGTCAACCATATAAAAGTGCTCAAAAACCTTAGACAGATGCTCCTTTGAAATCCCGATGCCCGTATCTGCGACACAAACGAGTAGGTCCTCACCTCTATCCGCAACCTTGATATCTATCTTGCCATTCTCTCCGGTATATTTGATTGCATTCGATCCCAGATTATCGAAAATTGCGGTTATCTTCTGCTCATCACCCTCGATTTCTATCCTCTCTGGAACATCTATGGTAATCGTCTGTTTTTTAACCTCAGCCAGTGGTTTAAGGTACCCAAGCACATTTTTTACGATTTCTACTATTGACACTGTTTCCAATGTCAGTTCTACCTTTCCAGCGTCAATGCGCGCGAGTTCTAACATGCGTTCAATCATCTCCCCGAGTTGTTCGGCGCTCTTCTCAATAATAAAAACAGACCTTTTCTGTTTTTCGGTGAGTTCCCCCTGCTTTAACAAACTTGCATTCGCTACTATTGGAGCCAAAGGAGACCGCATCTCGTGGCTGGCCACATTGAGTAAATCAGTCTTCATTTTGTCCCGTTCCTCAAGTTTTTCAAGGGACTCCCGTAGTGCCTTCTCCGCCTGCATCCGCTCGGTAATATCTCTAAATATCGTTATTTTTGATATACTGCCGTCAACATTCCTCAGAGGAGTCTCAATAAGGTCATAAGTCTTGTTCGCCTTATGGTGGCACCACTCCCGCCTAACTGTCTTTCCCTTCATTACTTCTGCACTTTTGCATAGCGGACAGGGTTCTTCCCTATTATGAAACACTTTATAGCAAATATCTCCAACATGGCCTCCAAACTCTTCACTAAAAACTTTATTCATAAACTCCACTTCATAGTCTTTTGATACAATGTACACGCCGTCAGCCATGCTTTCAAATATCAAATTCCGGTTATCACGCTCTTCTTTTATCCGCTCCTCAAGCGCCACTTCCTTTGTTATATCCCTGCTCACACGGACAGTGCCAACTGGCACGCCATTTTTGTCCCTCAACAACGCTGCGGACATGCTGGCATGAACGAGTTTTCCATCCTTCCTCAACACGATTGTCCGATAGTTTTTTAACACTCCTTCCTTCCACACCAGTTCCATTATCCTATCCGCTTCTTCGTGGTCTGCGAAAAATTTTTTATTTGATGTTCCTATCGCTTCATCCGCGCGATAATCCATGATGCCCTCCGCACTCTTATTCCAGTCTTGCACAATTCCTTCCATATCCACAACAACAACCGCATCCGCAGAACTCTCAATAATACTATCCAGATAATCTTTTGTTTCTCTTAGCCGCTTCTCTGAGACTCGCAGTTCCTCATTGGCCTTCTCAATCCATCCACATAACGTAGCAACTATAAGGGCGATAATTATAAACATAAGAGCTCGCGGATAATCAGGTATAATCTCCTCCACCCCTCTCGTAAGAAGATGGATAATAATAAGAATAACGGCTAAAAATATAGCCACAGCTAAACCCTTTCTTTTCCACCACAGAGCTGCTAAGATAATAGGAACGTAAAAGAAGTGGGTAAAAACAACTTCCACTTCGAGAACTGCGTGAAAATAATAAGTGAGATAGCAGGAAATACCTAAAAGGATAGCCATTATTGTAATTTTGTATTTTTCTTTCAATTCATTCATTATATCCACCACACTCACAACCCTCTTGCTCGGTTAGGTCTTATATTATCCTATATTATGAAACATATATTTATATTTTATTGCTCAATAAAGTGTGGAAAATTTCTAAATCATAATTCCTAAATTCCAAAAGCCTAAAGAACAATCCCAAGAGTATTCTATCATGCCGTCACAATCTTACCAATGAGTTTACTCTGTTTTCTACGCAACAACTGCCCCCAGCAAATAGGTGCTCCTCGCTTCCGTTACCCTCACCGTATAAGTGGCACCAAGTGGCAAATCCTCATTCAGTACTACCAGCCTATACGCAGGATCCCGGCATATTACTCCTCCCTTCTTACCCCTTTCGGTTATTAAAACAGGAAGTTTCTTCCCTTCCAACTCGTTGTTTTTTTCGCGGACTATCTTCTGATAAAGCGAAGAGAAAATGCGCGATCTTTTCTTCTTCTCACGCTCCAGCAAGTCCTTTAGCTTAGATACCTCCGTCTCTGGTCTTGGTGAGAATCTCGTTATATTCACTTTTTCAGGTTTTAATTCATCCAAAAGGCTCAAAGAGGAAAAGAAATCCTCTTCAGTCTCTGTCGGGAATCCGATGATGAAATCCGTGCATATCGTGCTATCTTCGAATCGCTGCCTTATGCTTTTTACTATCTCAACGAAATCAGCAACTTTATAATTCCGGTTCATATCTCTCAGCACCTTGTCAGAGCCAGATTGCACCGGCACGTGAAAGAATTTGAATATCTTTTTGGAATCAAATGCGTCAAGGAGTTCATCTAAGATGTAAATCATCGTAAATGGGTTCATCATGCCCACTCGCATCCTAAAATCACCTTCTACGGACGTTATCATCTCCAACAGCTCCGGAAGCTTTACTATTTCCGAGCTCTCCCACCCATACGCGCTGCAGTCCTGTGACGTAATCCGTATCTCCTTCGCACCTCTTTCTACAGCACTCTTAACTGCTTCGCAGATTTTTTCAGGTTTGTAGCTCCTCAGATCACCCCTTGCTCGCTTTACAATACAATATGAACATTTTCCTACACAGCCCATTGCGATTGGAATTACGCTAATGACACCATCAAAATCCAGCCATTGATCCTCTATATAACTCTTGTAAATATCCTGTGGTGTCACCATTGTTACCTCGTTGCCCAAAATGCTTTTAACCAAATCGGGCTGTGCTGCCGCCATACAACCTGCTACAACTACCTCTTTACCCTCTTCCTTCAATTCCTCCAGCCTCTTTAGCACATTTAGTTCCGTTCTCTTCGTTACGGTGCACGTGTTCACGATGACAACATCAGCTTCGTCTTCTGCTACGATTGCATGCCCCTCTTTCCTTAGAATAGCTCGCAGCTTCATCGTGTCACCCACATTGGCAGTGCAGCCGAAAGTTTCAAGGCGAATTTTTTGAGGTTTCGCAAAAGTGTTCTGTAGAGGCATTTCTCTTTCTCTTTAGGTTTTTACATTACAAAGAAAAATAAAGTAAAGATAAGTTATTCATATATCCTCCTCTTTAAAAGAAAGTTATGCTTTGGATGAAAAAATGAACCAGACATCGAAGAGAAAGATAGAGCAACTCCAGATTTGTGCGGAGAAGGAAGTGGAAGTAGAAGGGAATTGCTTTGCAGACGTTAAGCTTATTCATGTCGCGTTGCCGGAAATAGATAAAGAAGAGATAGAATTGAAGACGGAGTTTTTGGGCTTCTCGTTTAATTATCCCCTAATGATTGCCTCGATGACCGGTGGGCATCCAGAGACAAAACGAATAAATGAAGTTCTTGCGGAAGCTGCCGAAACGCTTGGTGTGGGTATGGGTGTGGGCTCGCAGCGAGCGGCACTGGAAGGCACCGAGCAAGAGGACTCGTTCCGCGTGGTTCGTGACGTTGCGCCTAATTCGTTTATTTATGCGAACTTAGGTGCTCCTCAGTTGAAGGAATATGGGGTAGGAGGCGTTGAGCGCGTTATAGAGATGATAGACGCTAATGCGATTGCAATACACCTCAACTTTTTACAGGAAGCTATTCAGCCAGAAGGTAACGTAGATGCGAGAGGCTGCCTTAATGCAATAAAAGAGGTATGTGAGGCGATAAAAAAGCCGGTGATTGTAAAGGAAACAGGAGCTGGGATAAGTTACGCGGTAGCGAAGAAGTTACATGAGCTCGGTGTGTCTGCAATAGATGTAGGGGGCCTGGGCGGAACAAGTTTAGCTGCTGCGGAGATATACCGTGCGAAGGCAGAGCACGATGAGCTGGGCGAGCATTTGGGGCACCTCTTTGGCTGGGACTGGGGCATTACGACGGTGGAAAGCATTGTAGAGTGCAGTTCGATTCCTTTTCCTATTCCTGTAATCGCCACGGGTGGAATACGAACTGGTCTTGACGTAGCAAAAAGCATTGCGTTAGGTGCAGATCTCTGTAGTGCGGCTTTGCCTTTCTTGAAACCTGCGATGGAACGTCTAAATGCGGATAGCGTAGTAAAGAAAATAAAGGAAATGGGAGAGGAATTAAAGGTTGCAATGTTCTTAACTGGCTGTCAAACTCCCATAGAACTAAAGGAAGCCGGGGTGATAATAACCGGCAAAACGCGAGAGATAATGGAACAGCGAGGGGTTTTTGAGAGGGTGAAGAGGAGAAAGAAGACTATCTAAAGGTTAGGGGCGAATGAAGGATGCTCTTAGGACTACTACTATACCCTTTCGATGTTTTCGTTCATTGTGTCTGTTCTGTCAATGAATGGCGTGTTATCGTTCTATTTACATGTGGAAATACAGTACTTTAAAGGATTGCTCCCTTTGATTACCTTATAGGCGGTGTTGTCATGCACGGAAGCGATAAAGTGGAAGGAAAGGTTCCAAATGCTCTTATAAGCGAAAAAAGTCCGTATCTACTCCAGCATGCTTATAATCCGGTTAACTGGTACCCTTGGGGAAAAGAGGCGCTGACACGTGCCAGAGAAGAGGACAAACCCATCTTTCTCAGTATCGGTTATGCCACCTGCCATTGGTGTCATGTAATGGCACGGGAATCCTTTGAAAATCCACAGACAGCGGAAATCCTTAATGAGAACTTTGTGTGCATAAAAGTAGATCGCGAAGAGCGTCCGGATTTGGACGAAATTTATATGAAAGCTGTGCAGATGATGGCAGGCACTGGCGGTTGGCCCTTGTCTGTCTTCCTTACGCCAGACCTGAAGCCGTTCTACGGCGGAACATACTTCCCCCAAGAACCAGTACATGGCTTACCTGCATTCCGCGACCTTCTTCGTACTATTATAAGCTTTTGGCGTGATAAGCGAGAGCAGGTTGAGCAAAATTCAGAACAGATTGTGCAGCTCGTACGCAAGACATACCAGCATAAGCCTCAAGTTGGAGCTGAGGAAATCTCAGCCGACCTTCTTGATAATGCTTATGAGCAGCTCGTCCTCCAATTTGATTCAAGCTATGGTGGATTTAGTGCCGATGTGGCTGCATGGTCAGTAAAAAACCCGAAGTTCCCCTTGCCCAGCCATCTTGCGTTCCTCCTTCGGTACTATCAGAGAACGCAGGAACAATTCGCATTAAAAATGGTGACGAAGACCTTGTATGGAATGGCACGGGGTGGAATCTTCGACCAACTGGGCGGAGGCTTTCATCGCTATTCGACTGATACGCGCTGGCTGGTTCCGCACTTCGAAAAGATGCTCTATGATAATGCACTCTTAGCCCGAGTTTATACAGAGGCATATCAAGTGACACACGACCCGTTCTTTGCACAGATTGCGAACCAGACGCTGGATTGGGTGCTGCGAGATATGACCAACTCCAACGGGGGGTTCCACTCCGCCGTAGACGCAGACAGTGAGGGCATTGAAGGCGCTTTCTATATATGGGTCCCCACAGAGATAATATCTGTTCTCGGTGAAGAGCATTGTGAAGCCCTCTCTCGCTACTACGGGGTAACACCGCAAGGAAACTTCGAGAGGAACAAAAGTGTACTTTATATAGCGGAAGCAGTCGAGGAACTCGATGAAGAGGATACTATTCGTACGAGTAAACAGAAACTTCTTGAGACGAGGAACAAACGGATACGACCAGCAACCGACGACAAAATTATAACCGGTTGGAACGGACTCATGATCTCAGCATTTGCTATTGGCTACCAGACATTTCGTGACATGCGCTTTCTTGAAGCGGCAACTTCCGCAACTCACTTCATCCTTAACAATCTCCAAAAAGACGGGCAGTTATTGAGACGCTATCGAGACGGCGAAGCTTCGATTCCCGGAACTCAGGAAGATTACGCCTTTTTTATCGCGGCATTACTCGACCTATATGAAGCCAGCTTCGATGCTCAATGGCTACGTGAAGCGCTCCAACTGAATGATCGTATGATGGAGCTGTTCTGGGATAAAGAGGATGGCGGATTCTTCTTCAATCGCTCTGGTGAAACAGAGCCTTCGGTATCCATAAAGGAAGCTTATGACGGGCCTATTCCTTCTGGCAACTCGATTGCCGCACAGGACCTCCTTAGACTTGCCGCGCTAACCGACGACGGAAAATTACGAACACAGGCTAAGGACATTTTTCTTACCTTCCGTGAGCCAATGGAACAGAGCCCGTTAGAGCACACACAAATGCTTTGTGCGGTTGAGTTCTACCTCAACAGTCCCGCACAAGTCGTAATAGCAAGTAAAAATATGGGAGAAGCTCAGGCATTTGCAGCCGAGATCAGTCGTCATTTTATGCCCAATAAAATCGTAGTTTTCTCAAAGCCTGGCGTTACTGAAAAGGAACTTCCAGATCTAACGGCACTGATCAAAGACAAAGTAGCCATTCTGGGCAAGCCAACCGTGTATATCTGCGAAAATTACACATGCAAGGCTCCTATCACTGACCTCGAAGATTTGAAACGAGTGCTGTCTCGTCGGAAGTAGTTACATTTTAAGTGAGTAAGGAAGCAACACTGCGAAATACTTCACACCTGACCCTAGAGCTAGTTTAAGCCTTTAATGACCTTATTAAGACTCATTTTAAAAAGGCAATCCAGAAGGCTAATTGCGTAGAACGGTTGGCGGGTATCTGAAGTTTCCGCCATCGGCAAAAATTTAGGCCGAGCGAGTGCAACAAAGCGAGCTAGATACCTGCCTGTTAAACGACCCGAACCGAAGGCGAGAGTGCAACGTGGTTGAGCGAATCTTTATTTGCGAAGAAGTTTTCTTTTATCGCCATTAAGTACTTATTTTGTAATTAACTCTTCTGGTGCTAAAAAATGTTCGACAGTTTTAATATCTCCAAACGACTTATTTTCCCACAGTTTATGTTGTCCTTTCCTTAAATGAACTTCCAGTATTTTTGCTGCATCTATCACTTCTTGAACATCAACAGTCCCACCAAGAATTATCTTGCCTTCCCTATGTGGAAAGGCTCATTACATCGCTTACCGAAAAGGCTCATTACATCGCTTACTCTATTTGTCAAGTTAGGGTC